>JBEVXV010000052.1:0-5863 GCA_040505915.1 Sedimenticola sp.
TAGCTGGACAGCACGCCCTCCAAAACCGATGGCAAAACTTTCATGGTGCCAGAAATTATGATATCCGACTTTCTTCCCTTCACATACAAAATACCATTCTCCGTCATATGACCTAGGTCATCCGTACGAAACCAACCGTCTGGTGTGAAAGCTTGCCTTGTTTTCTCCGGATCGTTGTAATATTCTTTAAAGAGTCCCTTACTGCGGACGTATATTTCTCCTTGAACGCCTACTGGAACTATGTCCCCGTTGTCGTCCACGATCTTTATGCCGACACCCTTTACTGGATTTCCACAACAATGGTCAGAGAAGTGATCAATGTTTGTGGCTACATGGAAAGCTGTTGCTAGTAGTTCGGTGCCACCATATGAACAGCCGAACGCGTGACATAGCTTCCCAAGACACTGAGCATACCGCTGTGGGATCGGTTGACCGCCGATCATGATAACTTTCAATGTCCAGTCATCTCCAATTAAATCCTGAAAAACAAATGCAGTATCAACTTATAATACATGTAGTTTATATTTGGGTTAATATGGTTTTATATGTATGACAAGTACACGCGTCAACACTAATAAACACACAACATAAATACTAAAGGACAGTGTATGGTAGCTACACAGGTTAAAGTATCGTACCTTGGTCTAAAGATCGATCAAACACACCTAAAAGAATCATATTTTTTTCCGGCTCGTCTTTATGTGTATTATACAATACAAGGTCACTAACTCACGTTTGGTCCATTTGGCTAACAGCTGCTGTAGACGAGAATGATATAGGTCTATTTAAGTTATAGTAATCGTCCCATTTGTTCGGACCAAACGTGATGTATAATACACATAAAGACGAGCCGAAAAAAAATGTTTTGTTTGTTTATTATGATTCTTTTAGGTGTGTTTGATCGATTTTTAGACCAAGGTACGATACTTCAACCTGTGGGTAGCTAACGTTATTTCGTAAAATCTACTGCTAGCGGCTAGCAGACGTTAAATGGTCAGTGTTGTAAAATGTTTTAATGTTTTTCAATCATCTCTAATCCCCGCGCATTCTTTGTTTGGATCGTATACCAGCTGCAGATTATAAAGTGACCGGTTTAAAAACATTTAGAACGATTGGTTCTATGAAAAAGTGAACATAGTGTTATGCCAAACGTTTATACCGGTTTCCCATTCTAGTACACCTGCACTACTACGGGTTATATGAGATGAACACGTCACCAGTCACGTGCTGCAACTTCAGAACCAAAGTTTACCTTATATGTGCTTCACGCAAAAAGTTTTTCGGAGTTTAAATCTGTAATTTGGATTAATCAGTGTTGTGTCGGAGTTTAAATTTTACGACATATTGGATATAAACAAATTTGAAATATTCCTACGGGTCGAATAATGTGTTTATTCGACGGTAGGAAGTGTATTTTGATACAATAGTTTGGTTTTCTGAACCAATCCCGTTATTTCAGCATCAATTTCATACCAAGGACACGTTATTAATAATTGTTATTAATAGATCATATTTGGACATCGCAAATTGATCACGTGCATGATGGCTGATTCACCTTCAGTTCCAGTAGGGGACGAAGCAAACCGATCTATCGGTTCTGTTGACACAGGCACAGTAGGTGCCGTGCAATATACATCTGAAGTCGTACATGTTCCGACTAAAAACTGTATATACATTGACGCAATTTCGGGCCAGGAACTGTCATTTGTTACTGGACAGCTGTTGTCTCAATCGAGCCAGCCAGTTCTCGGCGAGTGCGCGCTACCGAACCGTGACAATGACGTAAATCGCGTCACAGGTCATGTGACTTCCATTCCAACATGGCGGCCTTCTCAGAATTCTACAGGAGACAGGTGCGTGGGAAGAGAAAGGGGTGACACCTATCGTAGTTCGCTCGATATTCAGGTATTGTTGGAAAGACAAAATCAGACCCTTGAAACATTAGCTGGGGCTATATCTAAACTTGCTCCAATTCCCGGCCCGTCAGGTATTTCGGGGCCCGCTGTTTCGGACCCCAATATTCAACTTCCTGGTACAAGTGGGACGATCGAGACTGCTCCTACTTCGCTCTCGGGAAAAGCAAAATCGGCAGTTTCGGATCGTAAATTGAACCCGACAGGTGCTGGACCGAACTGGACGAGTTCGTACTACGATCGGATATCTGACAGCGACTCGGACTCGTATGATTCGGACGATAATATGACCGCTGTCACTGGGGACGAAATGGCGAGGGACGATCAACCAACATCGAAAATTCGTAAATTAGACAACTTATTCAGTAGCCAGGACACTTATAGTGCACCTATTAATGAAAATCTGTCAAAGTCAGTCAACAGGGGTATTAGTAATACGTTTTCCCTAAAACAAGGACTGGAAGTTGGAGACAAGTATAAACCCCCCTCCAACTGTGAATATCTGTCTGTTCCAAAGTTGAATGAGGAACTATTTTTTGAAGATAGTATCAACGGTGTCTACAAGAAGAATGACAGTGTCCTGCAGAAGACACAGCACCTGCTGACAAAGGGAATGATTCCATTGGTACAGTTAATGGACAAATTACTTAAGCAGGAGATAGGCGATGGTGAGGAATTATTTGACTTGGCCACCGACTCGCTACAATTGTTGGCATATACGCATCGGGACATATCCAATGTGCGCCGCAAATTTCTGAAACCTGCTGTTGCGCCGAAATACAAGCGTCTGTGTGCATCACACATCCCATTGACCTCGCTATTGTTTGGAGATGACTTGGACAAACAATTGAAAGCTATAAATGACAGTAAGCGGATTGGAGTTCAAATGACCGGTGAGACACCTCGCAAGCGACAGTATCCAGGTTTCTCCCAGAATCCGGCTCCCCAAGCTACTTCACAATCGTTGAGAGGAAAAGGGCCTGCTTCAAAGCCTTTTTTGTTCAAGGCCAGGGGGGGCGGTGCAAAATACAAACGGAGAGGGTCGTTCCGCAATGTCCAGAACAGAAAGTAGACATTGACCAGGTACTTTATAAGTTACATCACACATCAGATAACTTTTGTGCAGGGAATATTTCTTCACGACTTTGTAACTGGAAGAAAATTACTTCTGACAACTGGTTACTAGATATTGTTGAAAATGGCTATTCAATTGAATTTATATCCGAGCCAAAACCTAAATTAACATCACATGCTTCTGTTTGTTCAGCAAATGAAAGAATAATTATTTCACATGAAATCAACAAACTGGTGGAAACAAATGTTATTCAACCTGTGGATTCTCATCCTTCTCAGTTTTTGTCTAACATTTTTGTTGTGCCAAAACAGGACGGTAGTCATAGGCTTATTCTTAACTTACGTGAACTTAATGAATCAGTAGAAAAGCATCATTTTAAGATGGAAACATTGAGGACTGCTATTACACTCATAAGACCTAATATGTTCTTTTGTAGTATGGATTTAAAGCAGGCCTATTATAGTGTTGCCGTTTCTGAAGAATTTCGAAAGTTTTTACGATTCACATGGAATGGCATCATTTATGAATATACATGTCTCCCCAATGGCTTATCGTCAGCGCCACGTGTCTTCAGTAAATTGCTAAAGCCAATGTTTTCTGCTCTTCGCAAGTTGGGTCATTCTAATGTAGCTTACATAGACGATAGTCTTCTTTTGTCAGATACGCTTACAGAATGTGCCACTAACGTTGCAGATACATTACAATTGGCTGATGATCTCGGTTTCACTGTTCATAAGGATAAATCGGTTGTTATTCCCACACAACAAATAGTGTTTGTAGGTTTTCTTCTGTGTTCAGTTACAATGACTATTCGTCTGACGCCTGAAAAATCTACTGATTTGGTGAACCTGTGTAAATTTGTTTTGTTGCAAGATGCAATTACAATAAGAACATTTTCACAAATTATTGGAAAATTTGTCGCTAGTGAACCAGGTGTGCAATTTGCTGCACTCTACTATAAACCTTTAGAAATTGAAAGAGATTTGGCATTGAAACTCAACAAGGGTGATTTTGATGCTGTCATTCACATTTCTGTAGAGTCTAGGCTTTGTATTCAGTGGTGGATTGACAATGTTCAGAAATCTTTTAGATACATTACTGTTCCCAAACCAGATCGCCGCATAGAATCTGATAGTTCAGGCACTGGTTGGGGGTGTCATGATGTTACTAATAATGTTAAGTTACATGGTCAGTGGTCTGCTACTGATACGATCAATCATATTAATTATTTGGAATTAAAGGCAGCTTTCCTAGCTTTACAATATTTATGTCATAATGTAAAAAATGAACATATTCACCTCTATTTGGATAATACTACAGCAATTAAGTATATATCTAAGATGGGTGGTAGGAAAGTAAATTTAAACACTTTGACCAAAGAAATCTGGCTATGGTGCAAGCAACGGAATATTTGGTTGAGTTGTTTTCATATACCTGGAAAACTTAACATAACCGCGGATAGGTTATCACGGAAACTTAGTAGTGACATGGAATGGTCTGTGGTTCCATCAGTTTTTGCGACGATAAACGACATATTTGGACCATTTGAAATTGATTTATTTGCATCGGCATCTAATCATAAATGTGAGTGCTACGCATCATTTACACCGGACCATAGGGCTTATGCTATCAATGCTTTTTCCTTAACATGGAGTGACTTTTTTAGTTACATATTCTGCCCTTTCAGCATGTTAGGACCAGTGACTCAGAAAGTGATGGAGGATGCTGCGGAAGCGGTGATTATCGCGCCCCTGTTCAGCACACAACCTTGGTTTCCAAGGCTATTAAAACTGGTGTGTGCTCCATCATTCCTGTTACCGACAACGAGGAAGTGTCTGTCGCTGAGCCATGCGAACGACTTTCATCCACTGAAAACGATGACACTGACTGTTTTACGGATCTCGGGAAATGTCTCATCCGTGCTGGCTTATCAGAACACACTGCCAAAATTGTCCTGGCTTCCTGGAGAGGTAACACGAAAAAACAATATGGGACATATTTCAGAAGATGGTGTTTCTTTTGTTGTCGGGAAACGATTGATAAGTTTCACCCATCTGTAGTGCAGGTACTACAGTTTTTGACAGAACTGCATGATGCCGGGCTGAGCTATAGTACAGTGAATACAGCTAAGTCTGCCATTTCTAGTTTTCTTCAAATTATTGATGTTAATAATGGTCAAATAGGTACAAACATTTTGATTAAGAGGTTTATGAGAGGAATTTTTGGAATTAAACCGGCATTACCTAAGTATAATTGTACATGGGATGTGGACAAGGTTTTAACATATTTGAAAACATTATCTCCTTTGTCTGATTTGTCGTTGTTACAGTTGTCTAGAAAGTTAGTAACTCTCTTTGCATTATCGACAGGTCAGAGAGCACAGACCATACATTTATTTGACGTTAGAAATATTGAGTGTTCCGAGAAATGTATCAAAGTCAGAATTGGTGATCCATTGAAACAAACTAGGCCTCAGAAACATTTACCCGAGTTATGTGTGGCTTCTTATACTGCAGATAAAAATTTATGTGTTGTACATACTTATAAACATTACATAGACAGAACTGCGGAACTTCGTTTAGGTACCCAACTCTTCATTAGGACGCAGAAGCCTCATTCCTGGGTATCTAAAGTCACTATTTCACACTGGATAAAGCAGGTGCTTACTGATGCTGGTATAGATATGTCTATCTTCAGTCCACACAGTACACGTTCAGCAGCTTGTAGTGCTGCAGCTACTGTTGTTCCTATTGATACTGTTCTCAGAACAGCAGGGTGGAGTAGTGAAAACACGTTTCGTAAGTTCTATAATAGACAGGTTGCTACTGATGGAAAGTTTGGTGAGGCGGTCCTTAAACACTTGTCGAGCGATTAA
>JBEVXV010000052.1:5963-7457 GCA_040505915.1 Sedimenticola sp.
AGCATGTTATGATTGTAATCTTTTATAGACATGTGGATAGTGAATGCTACACATGTAATTACATTAACATGTATATGGTATGATTTGTTTATTATTATTTAATATCATGCAGACCTGGGCTCTGAATTCTCATATAACCCGTAGTAGTGCAGTTGTACTAGAATTATAATAATTAAATTAGACTTACCTGTAAGGTGAAGTTCAATTATAATTCTGGTACAACTGCACTACAGGGTTATGTGCCCATATCCCAGAGTTCCCGCCCTAGTTTTCATCAGGCCTGCATATTATTAATATTATTACTCTGAAATCTGAAGTTGCAGCACGTGACTGGTGACGTGTTCATCTCACATAACCCTGTAGTGCAGTTGTACCAGAATTATAATTGAACTTCACCTTACAGGTAAGTCTAATTTAATTATTATAATTATAAGAAATAGTCTGGACAAGAAGTTGTGGATGGACAGGTGGATTGACTGATGGACAGACCATATCCACCTTAATTTTCATTGAAACAGCGTGAGACAAAAAGAAAACAACCTAACATTAACAGTGCAGATCCTGTTGAGATGAACATTACCGGTCATCTCATCTGTTGTTTGCATGTATTACCCTTATAATACATTTGATTATGCACATGCATAGAATATTTTACTGCAGAGTCAGTGATATTGTCTCTCTGGCCAGTTTTTGCCACAGTTTATTGGACAGCTTTACAATATTGGACTCTAGTCCAGCTTGGTCCAGTTGGCAGGTCATTGAAGCATCAGGAGTCATCAAAATTTGCTTCAGACACTACTCAGACAAGCCAAGTGTGAACAGACAATCAAAGCATATGTACCACAGGGCATGGGAAAAACTTCAAGTTGTCATTCACAAACAGCGCAGTGCTAGAGTTTTCTGATACGCTATAGGTTCAATCTACACTGTTCAGTATATATATATATGTGTGTCGCTACTAATGTGGCAAACAACAGAAGAAGTCTGCTTGAAGTATACACCGTTGATAATAAACAGGGATTTTCTTTTCTGACACATACAATTGACAACATCCTTAATAGCGGAAATGTGTAATAATGTAAAATGTTATATGCCTTTGTGCCCAGTGATCCGCTATCTGAACTTAATATTCCAATGTGTGCCAAGATATTTTGTTGCCAGCAGTCGCTGACAGCAGCAATAATCGCCTGGCTTTGATTTTGGCCAAGCGCTCATCAAATGTGGACCCATCTGCAACATATTGCTCATATATTGTATCAGAGTAAAGTTGGATCCAAGGCCACCTTCGCCGACATTTCATTGGCTGGATGGCACCACACAATTGTACGGTGCCAGAGTTACACAACACCAGCAAGCTTACCTGCATGCAAAGACATTATGTGCTCAAATAATGATCTCACAAGTCACCTGATAGCAGAATATTGGGTTGGAAATGCTTGGAATTTTGATACTTCATAAAGCTGACATGATATTAATTAAAAGACACCACAAGCC
>JBEVXV010000053.1:0-2339 GCA_040505915.1 Sedimenticola sp.
ATCACCTCGGAAGTAGTTTCAAGGACGTTACTCATGTCAAGAAATGTCAAGCCCGGTTGTAAGAAAGATCTCATAAGGGTGAAGTTTTCAAAGTGGGGTCAAACTTTTATTGTGTATGCAATACGCTAAGAATGGCCTACGAACACGACGATGACACTCGCGCTATGCACCTAATGAGAGCAGCACAGGTGGTCCGTGAATAAATATTCAGCACATCCTCGAAGTTTAATGGAGTTTTCGAACCTAACTGCCAAGAAGAGTCCGTACCTAAGACATTATTAGCACTTGTAAATATGATTCTCGATGGCGCTAATATTGACGATCAGGCTGTAAAACCATCAAATAATGCAGCATTAACCATTTCCCAATTACTTGTATATAACAGTGTGAAACATAGCAGAGACAAGTCGGTTGTTTCAACGTCTGTCCGACACTGTTCCGACCGGGAAACGCCTGCTCCTATATATCTTGGCTTAACGGTTCACGCACAAACCAGGAAAAATACCTTGATAGACACATTGCATGACATGGGACTGAGTATCCCTTACAAGCGGGTCCTCAGTATATCGACTGCTGTAGCAAATAGTGTTTGCGCCATATATGAGGCCGATAAAGTAGTTTGTCCACCAAATCTTCGAGGTCAGCTGTTCACAACTGGCGCAGTAGATAATGTTGATCACAATCCAAGCTCCACGACCGCACACGATTCATTTCATGGGACTGCAATTTCTCTAATGCAACACCCGAATGAAAAATGTATTGGTACTGACAGGGAACATGTGCTTATTCAGGAGAACAGTAGTCCATCTTCTCGAATCACAGTCTCTCCTCTGCCCACGCATTACACCAATATACCACCAGCTGCTCTGCGAACCAAGGATCCAGATGTACCTCAACGGTTAGAATGCATACAGATCACAAATGACACAGATTCAAACGTTTCCATAGACCAGGATAACAATACATGGCTTGACAACGCTAAAGACCTAGCATCCAATGACTCACTAAATAATGATGACTGCGCGTCGTGGGCCGCTTACCATGCATCACAGCTTCCAGACAATAGCCATTCACAGACTACAAGAATTGCACTGTTGCCCCTGATATGTGAGAATGTAAATTCAGTTGCTGTAGTCTTACATTCAATGAATGTTGTTAAGGCGGCAGTCGAACATCTCAACCCTGGTCAGACTCCAGTTTTGACAATGGATCAACCGCTATATGCCATAGCCAAGCAAATCCAGTGGAATTGGCCTGATACACATGGCGAGGAGAAGTATGTCATAGTGTTTGGAGGACTTCATATCGAGATGGCTGCGTTGAAGGCACTGGGGAACTGGCTGTCCAATAGCGGATGGACAGATGCAATTGTCCAGGCAGAGATCGCCACTACAGGAAGGGCAGACTCCTTCATAAGTGCCTCTCACCTCAAACGTACACGCAGAATGCACGAAGTCACAGCAGTTGCCCTATATATCATGCAGCACATGGCATATGACAAAGCAATGGATGGCGAGGATGAGCCGATCGACTTCAATACCTGGTGTGACGTACAGTCGAAAGAACACCCTCAATTCTGTTACTGTGCCACTACGATGAAATTGGAGCTAACTGTTCTACAGCTTGTGAGGTCACTGCGTGAAGGGAATTTCTCGTTGTATGTAGACACTGTGAGCAAACTCATCCCATGGTTCTTCGCCCTGGATCACGTCCATTACTCCCGGTGGTTACCAGTTCACGTCCGAGATATGAGGGAATTGCCAGCCAAGCATCCCAGCGTATATGCTCAGTTTGTTGATGAAAATTGTGTAGCCCGCAAGACGTCGAGGAAGTTTTCTGCTATAGCTCTCGACCAGGCACATGAACAGCTGAATGCAAGCATAAAAGGAGAAGGTGGAGCAGTAGGACTGACGGAGAACCCGAGTGCTCTACGTCGTTGGACAATAGCTGGGCCGGAAGTGTCCCGAATAATTGAAGAGTTCGAGATTAGTTGTCAGCCTGTACAGCATGTGATGGAGACACGTCACCGTGAACAAATGGCTAGTACTCAGAAAGCCTTTGTAAATGATGTAAAGTCTCTGGTTTCAGCAATTGATGGACTAGGCAATCCATTTGAAGAGGACAGTGGAGAGCTGTTAGTGCTGGATTCTCGAGAAATCATGCATGAAGAAGTCAGCGAAACTGTCAGCCATATTGAAGACATTGGTAAGTCTCAATACCAGGAGTATGTCAAGGAAAGATTGGATGACAGAAGTAAACTCGTATCAGATAATATTACAAGAAACAAATTGGCATTGTTTAGTCGCCCACCAGTGACCGAAGTCTCCAAGGCAAAGTCC
>JBEVXV010000054.1:0-4217 GCA_040505915.1 Sedimenticola sp.
GATAATGGCTTATTTACCTGAGGGAATGCCCAGATATTCACTCGAATGCATGGTACATTTGTAAATCAATATTTACACAATACTTGGAAAATTCTTGGTGGTTTGGGAAATATAGAGCCTTTTTAAAATGATTTTCATGTCTTTTCCCGTTGTTAGGCTGTGCCTAATTTCATATTACAACCGTATTTTGAGAATAATCCGTTAATATTGCAAGTTTATTAGAAACAATTGACTTTATTATGAACATATATAGTGAGTATGTCGTTCACCGGTGTATGCTAATCACCGGTGCAAACAGAAATATCCGAATGTAAGTCACATGGTATTGTTGACATCCGGGAAATTTGTTCGCACGTTTTGACGTAAACACCCGCCACCTGTCAGAGTCAGAAAATCCATTAGAATGAGCTTCTTACGGGTAAGTAATCCAATTTTCTATCATTTTCATGTTCGCTCACTATTTCACCATCCATGTCGTTGCACAAACCCCTCAAATCCCCCCGAATCGGCCATTATTTGACTTAGAAAATTGTAATCTGCTGGATCACACAAGCGCTGCGTCCCTCTGACGTCACTGGTATTCGGAAGTCACATTATCTCCAAATATGGCAAGTGTCCGGTGCACGCACCTGCATTACTTCCCGATAAATATATCCATTAAATAAAAACAGGTTATACCTCACCAATTAGTGTTGCGATATAATTTAACAAACAAAATTGTAAAAAAAAATCATTCTCTGTCGCATTTGATATATTTTAAAGTTCTGCAACACTTATTTTCATAATTTGCAACATGTCTTCTTGGAATAATAGTAAAAACACTGACCAACTACAGGCATTGTGTATACACTACAAATTGTGCCAATATGCAATTCATTGCATATGCAAAATGCATATGAAAACGATGAGAAAATAGCACATATGAATTGCATATGCAATTTGCATACATGCAATTTGCATATATGCAATTTGCATATGCGTTAAATATGCCAAAAAAACATTTTGTTTATAAACTGCTTAAAAACATCATATTGTCAGTGGTATTTTTTTTATACAAAAAAAAAACAAAAAAACAAATACAAAAAAAACAACATTATGATGAAAAACATATGAATTGCATATGCAAAACATAAGATTTGCATGTGCAAAATTTACATATATGCATTGCATATGTACCAAATTCTCCCGTGTAAATGACACACTTTCATGTACAAAATTGCTAATTACCCTCTTTGTCTATTTTCAGTTACCTCTCCAGAATAAGAGAAAGCGCCGCCAGTATGACCCTGCACTGATAGCTGCTGCGTATACTGACGTCAGGGCGAATGGGATGTCCGTGTACAAAGCTGCCAGACTACACGGAATACCGGAGAGCACGCTACGGGACAGGCACCTGGGTATCCAGCCATGTGATACGACAGATCCCTCCGACATTCCAATACCAGGACGAGGCCCAACCTTATCCCGATGTGAGGAAGGACAACTTGTGGATCATGTGACCTACATGGCCAATGTCGGGTATGGATACTCGCGGCAGGCATTTCTCCGGTTGGCATCCGATTACGCTACCAGTCTCGGGAAGAAGGCGGCGAACGATCCCAGCTTCGGGCAGTCCTGGTATACCCGGTTTAGTAAGAGGTGGCCGACTATTCATCTCGCGAAGCCAGAAAAACTTTCGATTGTTCGGGCGAAAGCTACATCAGAGGAAGTGCTGCGAAAGTATTACACCGAGCTTGATAAAGTATTAACGGAAAACGGACTGAAACAAAAACCGGAACGAATTTGGAATGTCGACGAAACGGGTATGTCAATGGAACATTCACCACAGAAAGTGATATGTAGCAAAGGAACGATTCCACCAGGCGTGACTTCTGCCCGCGGCAAGAACATCACGATTATAAGCGGTGGAAATGCAGCCGGCAACCACCTACCGCCTTACTACATATTTCCTGGAAAGAGGTGGAACAGTGAACTGCTAGAAGACACATGTCCGGGCGCGAATGGGGAAATGACTGAAAGTGGGTGGTCGAACACCGACAGTTTCCTTCATTTTCTGGATCGCCATTTCACCAGATTTGTTCCGAGGGTAGAAGGGCGAACAGATCTAATCATTGTTGATGGCCACACATCTCATGTGAACTTGACCATGAGTGAATGGGGAAGAAAGAATGGCGTAATCTTCTTTGTACTGCCACCACATTCGTCGCATCTCACACAGCCCCTTGATGTTGGATGCTTTGCACCATTGAAGGCCATATACAACGCGGAGTGTCAAAGATTCATGCGTGAAAATCCAGGACAACAGATTACTAGGTATCGTGTCGGCAAACTGTCTAGTGTTGCTTACCTGAAAGCCCTGTCTCCGGAAAACCTGGTAAGCTCCTTCAGAAAAACTGGGATTCACCCACTTGAGAACACAATTGACCCGGTAAAGGTTATGCCTGCGACGGTGTATGCAGTTGCCCAGGAGAATGATGACCAGGAGGGGACATCAGAGTTTCTGAACAGCCGCAAAATTGTTCGCATATCAACACCAGCAAAAACAAGAACCGTACGACCTACAATTATCGGCAACATTACGAGTGATGAGTGTAGGGACCGACTACACGACAACCCTACATCCACAACTTCAGCCGCGAAGACCTCCTCCAAGAAACGAGCTATTTCGCCACAGCCTGGTCCTTCTCGCTATGAAGATGAGGAGCAAATAGCCGTTGATGATGAGACTTGCTGTGTTTGCCGCAAGTCATTTCCTGACAATTCTGAATATGATTTAGAGTTCACCAGCTGGGGACAATGTGATGCATGCAGCCATTGGACACACCTAAAATACTGCAGCCCCATCAGAGTATTGCGTAGATCAGATACATTTCTATGTCCACATTGTCAGTGATCAGTCTGTGTTGGGGAAAAATACTACGCATAGACTACGTCATAGTCATGACACATTATTCATATATACCTTAAGTACCTACATTTACATGTATGAAACAAAGCATTGTGATATCGCAACAAAATGTTAATTACCAGAATATCTTTTTCAATAATTGTGCACAGTGTCTTGCTGCAAACAGGTAACACTATTGTCGGGTTCAGTATGTACTCAAGTTAGATATGAATATGGCATAGTCATGTAGATCATTCTGGTACGTTTGTTTCAGGAACATGTACATAGATAACATTTTATATTAATAGTGGTTTAGTACAATTAATTATTTTCATAAATTATTGTGTTCATTGCAGTCAAATACTTTGTTTTGTTTAATTTTATCCTACTTATGTAGAAAAAATAGGTTAAATCAAACATCCATGGGTTTAGCAAATATTTTAGTGGACTTATACCTGGATTTTCTGTTCCTTTACTTGGTATAAGTTTGCCAAGGTAGTTTTTCTACTGTTACACCGGTGGACGAGATTACGTCATTTTGTAAACCTTTCTGGGTCACTAAACATGGCGGATGATTTCTACAATCAGGAATTGTTTAACTGACAACATATTGCGTGATTTTGATGACAATTGCATGTAAGTGATTGTAGTAAGTCATTTTATTAGTATTCTATCTTGGAATTTCAATGCTGGACGACATGATCCTTAGTGCACCGGTAAATGAGTTACTAAGCCTATATCAAAACGAAATCAAAACAACTGCAGGTGCAGGTTTCAATCAATATCCGAGACTGAGTCAACAAGACCAAAATCACTTGTCTGAGATGGAAAAAGTGACAATCCGAAACAAGAAGCGCTCGATAGCACTAAGCTAATCCCCTCGCTGGCAGCCTTGATAGTAACGTAAATACTAAGTCCAATTTCGTCACCTTGACCTCGGGCGTAGGAACCCGTGTACACATGTGACACTTCGTTATATTCATGTTTACACTGTTGCCAAATATTATTGAAATCCATCAAGCGGTTCCAAAGAAATCGAGTTAAACGCATTTGCTAAATGCAAATGCTATTACGTAAACAGTAACATTCACCCAGTGACCTTGAACCATGGAAATCGAGGTGTATGTGTGAGACAAGGGTATGTTCAGATAAACATGGCTACTGAATATTATTGGAATCCGTCCAACGGTTCAAATGTTATTCCGACAACAAAAGTGTTATGCACGGACGCATGGACATGGACTATATCCCGTTTTCGCTACGCAAGGGGATAAAAAGTGAAATTTCTCTATCACATGGGTGAGATAATGGTTGCTCTCACCAATGCGTT
>JBEVXV010000055.1:0-7929 GCA_040505915.1 Sedimenticola sp.
CACTCTGTGCCTTGTTAAAGACTCTGTGACTACCCGTGCGTAGTATGATATTCTTTAATATGATAGGCGTAACAACGGGTGCGGCCGGTCGGCCATGGCCGCACCACTTTTCAGATCATGTTTTTTTTAATTTAGAAAAGTAGTCTGAACATTTTCTTATAAATTATTAAACAAATATTCTCTAGTTTATGGCTGTAAATTACGCCAGAACGCGGGAAATGGATTGTATATATCAAAAATTGTCCGGAGGGGGCATATGCCCCCAGATCGCCCTATAGCGAACTCAGCGCTCGTTCGACCGTTTGGCCGCACCACTTCTCAATACCCTCCCACGCCTCTGTGTAACCTCCTAGCTGTGACGGTCGCTTGCAAGCGACGCTGACGTAAGTGCGTCAACGTGATGTACCGGTCTGTCCTTGTCGTCGCAACCCATGCTCTACCCGGTCGCGGACGGTCTTTAATAGTTCCCGCCTGCCGGTACCGTGCCGCAAGTCTCTCAATCGTCTTGTGGCAATACATGAACTGACGCGTATGTGGGTTCGTCTTTATTAGTGAGGGACCCTAATGAAATAAATTCGCACATCTGGCTAACTCTTCCAAATTTGGCACAAGTGACCTTCAGGTTATGCCTTTCAAGAATTTTGATGGAAGCAATCTGAGTTTTCACTTTGGCGGCCATTTTGGATAAAATCCAAGATGGCCGCCACCGAAAACGGTTATAGTCATATCTCGACAACATGTGGCGCGATTTTCACAAACTTGGTGTCGATACTATGGTTTTTGAGGGTCCCGTGTCTATTGGTGAAGGTTTCAAGATGATTGGGAGTCAAGGTCACATACTGACAGGCAAGGTCAAGGTCAAATCACACTGAAATCTCGATATTTTCTTATCATGGTCAAAATGCACTCAATGTGTGGGATGGGATCAAACTTCTTTGGTGTTAGAAGCTATTGTGTCAATTGATCATATTTTTGATACATTTGATGCTCAAGGTCACCTGTTTGGCGGTCAAGGTCAATGTCATATTAGCCAACAAAATGGTAAAATATGTGACAAATTGGCCTTCAACGAGTATATTTCACAGAGTCGAGGCATGAAGTATTCGGAGATGATGTGGGTCAATTTGTCAATTTATGCTTACAGGAATCGGGCTATATCGTACACTACAGGTCTCCGCAGATTGGTTTTGAAGCAGTCAAGTCTGTTGGCCAGATGGTGAGTATGGAACACAACCCTATACCTTATATGACCTAGCTATACACAGGCATTTTGTTTTTTATTTAAAATCAGTTTCACTCCCGTCAAGTCTCATTCACGAGAGTGGCGAATGGGATATGTATATCTCAATGTAACAGTTGAGGTCCATCCTAACAGGCAGTTCAGCGTTGGGCCTGGTCTCATATTCAGGGATATTAGTTGTATTGTTTGCGTGAATTAGCTAAAAGATATTGTAATTTCACTGTTGAATTTTCTACGTCCCCCATACAGGTGCAGACCAATATGTATTGTTATTAAACAAACGTAAACTCCACGCAAACATTCATTCACAAGATATTATGTTGTGTTTAGTGTGCTCCATGAATGGCATCACTATTGCTTACATTATTTGTGCATTCATATTTTCAGACGGTTCCAAGTCCCGCTGTGTGCCGAGCTGACTGCTGCTTCTAGCTGATATTACGTTCCTATTACCTTCCTAATATGATGGACACTACCATGGATGAAAAAGTAGATATACCGATGAACTGGACATTGTGTTGTCTTTGTCAGAAAAAGACAAAAGACCATACTCGTTGTCCAGCTATAACTCCACATCATCACTCAGCTTATGTTACGTTAGAGACCGATTTGAGAGACTTCGAGTCCATAAATGCTGTTCCTGAGGGGATAAGCCTGTCACATTTGAATGAGGGTACTGATGGTGTTGCGAAAACGCTTCTCAATCACAAGGCTATCTACCATAAGGGTTGTCGGACAAAATGCAATTCTTCAACATTTAAACGCGTTAGTACATCAAAGAGACATCGGGCGTCCCCTGCGGCTACCCCTAGTCCAAAGAAGACTCGCTCGTCTTTCAATGCTAGTTACGATCGTGAAATTCCAGAATGTGTTGTATGCGGTTTGGGAGATGAGGTAGAGACTCTCCATAAGGCCAGATCGGATGACGTAGATATTAAATTCGATGAATGGTGTAAGAAAGCAAACGATTGGACAACGTATGCTCGTCTGCAAAATGCGGCAGACGCGCATGCGGGAGATGTGTATTATCATACATCCTGTTACATGAAACTAAAGACTAAAGCCCGTTCCGCTGACCGGGCTAAGACCACGTCTAGCAATGTTGGTACATGTTATCATGATACATTCGATGAGCTTGTGATGGCTCAGTTAGCTGTATATATTGTTGATTCAAAGCTTGTGCTGCCAGTGAGTGAGCTTGTGGGTATATATCTAGCAAAACTGAACGAAATGGGGAAACCTTGCGGATTCTATATTCACCATTCGAGGTTCGCTGAACACTTAGTGAGAATGGCCCCTGATCATCTTACTGTAGATGGTGAAGGACCTGGGCGCGGGCATATGACATTCATTGCGCATAAGACCGTAGTAGGGACAGCTCTCAAGTGTGAGTTTGAGAAGCGCGCGGCAGCTAGCGAAGACGAGGCTCGCGACCTAGTGAAAACCGCGCTATATCTGCGTCAATGCATAACTTCTTCCATTCAGCCACAATTTAATGGACGCTTCCAACCCGCTAATCTCCCCCAGCCATTGCTAATGTTGCTGAACATTGTTCTTCAAGGACCCGGGTGCTTCAAGTCTGACGGCGATGTTGATGGTCTGCACCTCAATGAGCAGCGATCCAGGGCAGCGAATACCCTGGCCCAACTGATCGTCTACAACACCGCAAAGCGTCCCACTAAGGGAAAGATTGTCATGAGACACAGTAGGACGCGCGAAACACCTTTCCCCCTGTACATGGGATTGAAGTTGCACACAGATGCAAAGCTGAAACACCTAATTTCCACGTTTGAACAGCTTGGATTGTGCGTGAGCTATCAACGGGAGCGCGATATCAACAAGGCATTCGCCATTGGTGTAAGTGACCGCATCAAGAAGGAAGGTGTCGTGGTTCCATCTAATGTGCGTAAAGGAGTCTTCACCACCACTGACTTTGACAATATCGACCAGCACAAGAGATCGAATCTCTCAAGAGAGGAGTTCCACGGAGGGCTTTTGTCGGTAACAAACCACCTCTCAGATGATAACCATGGCACTCCAAGCGAGCCAATCACGATTGACAACATCAACCTCTCAACAAGGCCAGTGCTACCAGCATCCTACTCCGTTGTTCCTCCTGCAGAGCTCGACACGAACATCGACACCATACTGCCTTCCACTACTCGTCCAGTGCGTCCAGAGCACGATCGAATCAGTGGCGCTACGGTGAAGGACCAGGCATGGATTGAGGCAGCCTCCAACCTGATTGAGGGTGACATGAAAGCTGGAGATGTGGTTACATGGGCTGGATTCAATTCATCACTGCTATCAAATGAAAGCGTGAAACCAAGAGCTATAATTGGCGTGTTACCTCTATTCCCCGACAAAGCAGCTTCGGTGCCCATGGTGAAACATTCTATGATGCTATCGAAGGCCGTGACTGCCCATTTGAATCCTGGTCAAACTCCTGTCCAGGGAATGGATCAGCCGATTTTTGCGATTGGAAAGCAAGTGCAGTGGAAGTGGAAGGACACACTCGGAGAGGACAAGTTTGTGCTGATGTTGGGGGCGCTGCACATAGAATTCGTACTCGAGGCAGTGGAGGGGAAGCTAGTCGACGGATCAGGATTTTCCTACATCATTGGTGAAGCTGGCGTACTGACCACTGGTCGCGCAGAAGCCGTCTCGACCCCTTCTGCTGATCACCACATGAAGAGGACACGGTATGTTCACCAAGTGTTCCTGTTGGCAGGAAGTGTTCTGAAAAATGAGGCATACAATGCGTACCAGGAAGCAGAGGGTCCATGTGAGAAGACGAATTGGGATGTCGCCATGAGGAATTCATCGCAGCTATTTAGCTACTGGTCACTGATCCTAGATCTCGAAATGTTGCACTGCAGATTCGTCAGGTCTCTCAGAGAAGGTGATTTTGACCTTTACGTTCAGGTCATCGACGAGTTGTGTGGCTGGGTATTCCGCTTCGACCAGACCAACTACTCGAGGTGGTTACCTATTCATGTGAAGGATATGATCGAGCTGGAATGGAAACACCCTGAAATTCTGAAGGAGTTCAGAAAGGGGAACTTTGCTGTGCAGAAGAGCCAGAAGAAGTTCTCACTCATCCCCAAGGACCACAGCCATGAGCAAACAACGAAGACTTTCAAGAGTGCATCGGGAGTATCCAATCTCTATGACACACCCGACACCATGGATGAACACATAATGGCTTTTCCTGAGAAGTTGCAGGCCATCACAGAATTTGAGGAGGCAGCAGGTATCACAGGCGCCGACAACATACACATCGAGCACCATGAAGAAGGGCACAGCATCCAGGTCCGGTTTACGAAGGATGTGCAGTCTGTCATTGAAGTTCTTCGTAGACAAGGCAGCCCCTTCCTTCCAGAGAACGGACCAGAGCTGTATGCCATAGACACAAGAGAAGTAATGCCAACTGAACTCGCAGATATACTATGCAATGCATATGAAACAGGAAAACAGTTGCATGAAACATACGTCAATCAGAGACTCGCCAGTGGAACAGCCGCCATCTCGGACACGATAAAGAAGTCATCCATCAGCACATTTGCCAAGCGACCGGATTCGAGGGCTAAATACAGCAAAATCTCATCTTTGAAAAGAGACACCTCATTGGTCTCCCGCCTCTTCCTATCAATTCAATCCCGCCCCGATTTCGACCTGAACGACTTCTTTCGGTTTGAAAACCAAAGAGAGCCCCCTTCTCTTTCCAACCAAGGCCAGCTCAGATCAGGGAAGAAGTCGGATGTTCTCACTTGCCTGAGCATCTCCAAGGTCCTGTCTCCACAAGATATCAGCGTAAAGGTCCTGGACGGTGCTGCCGTGGTCCATATGGTAAGGCCAACCAAAGCCACTGACTTTGATCAGTATGTCAGTCGACACTTCATGCCATTCATCACGAGTACGGCCCGCGCATCCACCACTCCACCAACGCGACTAGACATTGTGTTTGATACGTACCCCGAGAACAGCCTCAAAGCGCAGACCCAGTCAAAGCGAAGTACCCCGGGTGCAACAACCATCGTTGAGGGTTCTACGCCAGTTCCTCAGGACTGGAATAAGTTCCTTGCTAACCGGAACAACAAGATACAACTGTTCCAGTTCCTCTCGAAGTCTGTAATCGAAGCCTCCCATACCCTGCTCCCCAACGTTGTTGTGTACTCCACGAATGGTGACCTGGTGATTGCTTCCCGCGATGCAGTCGACTTGAGCGGCATCTCACCCTCCAACCATCAAGAGGCAGATAGTCGGATTTTCCTGCATCTTTCGGATGCTGCGCAGCAAGGACACAGCAAGGCGATGATACGGACGGTTGATAGTGACATCGTCGTCATTGCGGTGGCTCAGTTTCGGCAGCTGTCTTTCACTGAGCTATGGGTGGCGTTTGGAACTGGGAAGAACTTCATGAATATCCCTGTCCACGACATCGCACAACATCTAGGTCCACAAAAGAGCATCTCACTGCCCCTCTTCCATGCCCTCAGTGGTTGTGACACGACGTCTGCGTTACTAGGAATCGGGAAAAAGACCGCATGGGCAGCGTGGGAGGCATACCCGGACCTATCAGAGACTCTCGTTGCCCTTACAGAGGAGCCACATATGCTGACAATCGACTCTGTCCACATGCAACGACTTGAAAGATGGACTGTCATCATGTACGCCAAGGGCGGTGGCTGTGCGCGAGTCAACGAGGCCAGGCGGAAGCTGTTCTCCCAGGGCACCCGCACACTCGAACACATCCCTCCAACACAGGCAGCCCTGTTGGAACATTCGAAACGAGCACTTCACCAGGCAGGGTTCGTCTGGGAGCAGTCTCAAAAGCGACAACAGAGCATACCCGATGCCTCCCACTGGGGGTGGGCTCAGGATCCAGAGACTGGTGTCTGGTCCCCCTTCTGGACGCTGCTCGCGGACGCTAGCCATGCATGCGCACTGCTCCTACATTGCGGGTGTGAAAAAGCTTGCAAAGGCAATTGCAAGTGTGCTAAGGCAGGGCTTAGATGCAGCGTCATGTGCCACTGCGAGGGTGGTTGTGTGAATAATGACTAAGATCCATACGAGCTATAAGCATCTTGTCAGTGGTTGTCGTGATTTTTGTGACACTCGTACGACATAGGGTAGCAATACTATGTATGTATTGTATGACCGCGCCCATTAGATAATATGTATTCTCTGCGGGTACCACACTCTCGGGTAATCCTATGGGAGTTATCAGAAAAAGCATTTTTCAGGTCACTTCCCATCGTTTTCCCCCATAGTATGCTACTATTGTAGAAGGGAATACACCTGGACATATCTAAATGATAACTGTGATTGAAATGTTTTCATGTTCAGGTTTAAATTGTTTTCCGTCCATACACAGCTATCAGATGACATTATTAATGAAAGGACATTCGCTCAGGTAGAGCTTAGATGCAGCGGCATATGTTAATTATTATAATGACCGCGATCCATATACAGTATCTGTGATCTATGACTGTCTTATAGCAGCCCCAATGTGGAGCCGGGGTAGACTGTCCAATAACAGTATCTGCTTCTCATAAGAGGTGAGAAAAATGGGATGGGGAGCCAAGTGATTTGGTATGGTTCCTATAAGGGAACCTGGCACCAAATCAGGATTACACAAATTCAGAGATGAATTACGATTTCTCTCCCCAGCTCACGTGTTTTTAGGCTATAAAGGGCGTCATTTACAAGTAGCTGAGCCGTAAAAGACCAATGCATTATCATCATATGGCAGTCAGGAATATCGTGCCACCTGGAAGAACAATGGTAGCAACAACGAGTATTTACATTTATTTGGGTGTTAGTTGGGCAAAAATCATCCGGCTGTAAACAGATCGATGAGTTTTCATGTCATTTCCGTCGGTTGCCCAATAACACAAAATGTATGTTGCTGTACAAGCAAAGAACACACTCTAAAATATTAGCGACCTTGCGATCTGATACATGTAAGTGTACTTGTAGCTAAGAAATGCATACGCACTTGTGTCACTTTAACTGACGGGACACTGAAAGGGACAAAATTGTGTATCTATTTCTTAGCTACAAGTACACATTACATGTATAAAATCGCAAGGTCCCTAATATACAAAGCATACATGTACTTGTTTGATTAAAATGTTTTCATGAGCTGAACTAAATTTCTTTCAGTCCAACCACATGATGACAACTAAAATCAATCAAAGCATTGCCGACGGGCATGTGGCGAGTCTTTCAGCGAGCTTAAATTACACTGACCTTGACCCCCAAACATGTGACATTGATCAGCAAATATTAAAAACATCGCAAGTTGATACGCCATCCTATAAAGCCCTACAAATGATATCGCAACCTTCATATTTGATGCAGTGGTGGTCAAAAATATAATAGTTGTGCTGTTAATTTGCAATTTGACCTTGACCTTGTCTGTCAGAGTGTGACCTTGACTCCGAATCATTTTGAAACCTTCACCAATATACTCAGGACCCTCATAAAACAGAACATCGACATCAAGTTTGTGGAAATCGCACCACATGTGGTCGAGATATGAGGATAACCGTTTTCGGTGGCGGCCATCTTGGATTTTATCCAAAATGGCCGACAAAGTGAAAACTCAGATTGCTTCCATCAAAATTCTTGAAAGGCATAACCTGAAGGTCACTTGTGCCAAATTTGGAAGAGTTAGCCAGATG
>JBEVXV010000056.1:0-3511 GCA_040505915.1 Sedimenticola sp.
CGTTTTTTGCAACATCTGAATACCATGATCTATGGGCTTAAGGGGCTGCTGGGGGATATCTCTGGTGTCAGTGACCACCGAACGATCCTGAGTCATTTCTTCGATGATTTCGTCGAGCGTATCCTTGTTCAGGACTATAAACGACTGAAGACCCGCAATAATCCTTTCCGCTATCGGCAGCAAATACTCTCACTTATCCGTGATCTTGAATATGACGTAGATCGTAAGAAGCGCTTAGTTGATGCATTTATGGCACAAGCGGGTTCGGATGACAGTGAACGGGCCTGGCAGGCAATTAACAATGATATTGACAAATTGCGTGCTGTATTCGAGCAGGTTGATGGGCATCTTTCCCGTGTTGACCTCTATAGGGAAAAAGTCGAACGTCGGGTAGCAGACACCGTTCGCTACCTGGATCGCAGTCAGCCTGGTATGGCTACCCACATCGCAGGTTTACTCAAGCAATTGGGGCCGTTGGTGGCAGACAGTTGTGATGGCTCTGATTCATTCGTTGTGCTGCCATTGATAGATGTGTTGCCCATTGGCCCTCAAAGCCTGCGTGAGGCACCACGGAACCGGATTCCGCCTGAACCACGACCGTTACGCACACATGCGATTGACCCTGCCGTTCAGGCGCGCCAGAAATTATTACGGGCCTATTTGGATAAGCGCCGTATCGACCCTAAACGTCTTGCTAGCTATCTTGAGCGTCAGTTGGGTGAGCGTAAGCGCATCAGTGGTAGTGAACTGACCATATATGGTGTTGAGGATTTCATCGCATTCACTCATGTGCGTCACTTGGAGTACCTCCCAGGTGCGCATCGATTGAGTCGCCAATACGCCATTGAGCGGTTAGATGGCTGGATAGACAATGACTGGGTTAAGTGCCCGGATTTCGTAGTACACCGTCGAGACTCTGTTGAGAACACTGGAGGAGCTGTAAATGCTGCGTGACCTACGCCATGTAGTAGAGCGTGCGGGAGGCGTTGAGCCTGATGATTTTCGTGGTGTGGCAAGCACGTTACTGCAACGTCAATTCTTGATGCTGGAACGTACACGTGACCGCGATGCCTATCGCATTATCACCAATCATTACGACTACTTCAGCAACCTTTTTGATGCACTGGGTTGGAGCCTGCATCGTGATGATGCCTTCGACCTTGTCGGTTTGCTTCCTTCGGATGCTGAGGTCTTTGCACGGTTGAAGATGGTCGATAGCCTGATGTTACTCTGTCTTCGCCTTCTGTATGAGGAGGGAATGGAGAGTTTTGAGGTCACTGATGGATGTGTGTTCACGCAGTCAGAGGCACTGCTGAGTCGCTATGAAACCCTTCTGGGACGGAAACGGCCACTAATCACCGACTTTCGGGAAGTGCTTCGTGCCCTCAAACGTTACAGCATGATTGAGCTGGGTGATGATGATGCCGAAGATGGCCTTCCCATGATTAGAATATTGCCGACTGTCCGTCTGGTTACTGGGACAAAGGTTCAGGCGCATATTCAAGCCTTTATCAGCGTGAAGAGTGAGGATGAGGATGGGGTTGAGGAAGAGCGTATGGAAGAGGCCGATTCATGAAGAGTCTAGTTCGTTTGCTACTTATCAATTGGTACCGACTGGAACAGGTAAGCATTGAGATCAAGGGTCACACCGCCTTCATTGGTCCGAATGCGTCTGGTAAGTCCTCCTTGCTTGATGCCATTCAGGCGGTGCTTGTAGGGGGCAGTAAGCAATGGTGGAGCCCCAATGCGAGTGCGGGCGAGAAGAGCACTCGAAGCTTGAAGGATTATTGTCTCGGTGTGGTACGGGACCCGAATAACCCGGACCTTTCTCCAGAGTTTCGCCCCCGAGATCATGCCATTACCTATTTGGTATTGGTGTTCGAGGATGAGAATAATGTGCCGATCAGTATCGGCCTGGCGATACATGCCCGTTTGAATGAGGCTAAAGAGCATATTGATGGGCGCTTTATTGCTCCTGGGGTGGGGCTGCTTCTCTCTGACTTGGTGGATAGAAGCATTGATGGTGAGGCTGCACCTAAACCATGGCTGCGGCTCCGGGAGGAGTTACGAAGTCGCGCTGGCGAGAAATTCAAAGTACATGCGCAGGTAGGGGCGTATCAGAGAGAGATATGTGCCGCACTCTCAGATGGAAAAAGACATCTTGATTCGTCCCGATTTCTCCGTGCCTTTAAGAATGCCATCACATTTTCGCCTATCCGTAATGTCTCTGACTTTGTGCGTAGTCACATTCTGGAAGAGCGTCCTATTCAGGTGCGATCACTGCAGCAGGCGTTACAGCATTATCGTGAAATTCAGACCCGGACCAAAGAGGCTCGTCTACGAGAAGAGGCGCTCTCGGCCATTAATGCTCTGTACCAGAGAGCGGAACAGGCCGAACGACTGGGTATTGCCTGGCGATGGGTTGCCAAGGAGGCGGAGTTCAGTGCACTGGATGCAGAGATAGAACCTTTGCAGGAGATCATTGAAGGAACTGAGCAGCAGATATCCAAACTGAAAGAGCGGATCGGAATGCTTAGGGCTCAATGGGGTGAGGCCGATAATGCCCTTTCTGAGGCGGTTGCCAAATTGGCTGCTACCGATGTTGATCAAACGCGAACACTGATCAGTGCAGGGCGATCTATGGCTGAACAAAGGTTATCCACGATAGAGGGTGATCTTACGCAGGCCCGTAGTGGTCTTGGGAAGGTACATCGATTGTTGGATAATGCCTCCTACCTCAATTCACCAGAGTTAGTGTCTGAATTGCGCAAACTGCCGCCTTTAATAAAGGATGGTGAGGGGCTTCTGGCATCGGAGTGGCCAACAGCGCCTGCCGAGGTGATGCAAGTTGTCTCACAGCTCAATCCTTTATTACAGGAGGCTGCTACAGAGCTTTCGGTTCAACATGAAACCTTGGTACGTGAGGAGGGGGAGCTCAATGCACTGAATACCACTATCCGTGAGCGCATTCGAAGACTTGAGTCCGGTGGGAGTGATCTTAAAGGTGGCACTCTCCAGTTGATCAATCTTTTGAAAGAGCACGGGATTAAGGCGGTACCACTATGTGACCGTGTCGATGTGGCTGATGAGGAGTGGCGTGATGCCTTGGAGGCCTTTCTGGGTGGGCACAGGGAGGCCTTGTTGGTTGACCCGACTCAAGTTCGTGACGCTATTGGGCTGTACCGTCGCGAAGGCAAACGCCTGGGTATTCACGGTAGTCGTATTATCAATACAACGAAGACCGAGCGGTGGCTTGAGCGTCGTAGTGCAGGAAGCTTAGCTGAGATAGCCGTCAGTGATGACCCGCATGCTCTTGCCTATATGAACTTACGGGCCGGTAATGTAATAAGGGTGGATTCTGAGGACGATCTACTGAAGCACGATAGAGCAATCATCGTTGATGGAATGCTGGCAACGGGTGGCTCTGTACTGAGGTTGCGACCCGAGGAGGCAATGCTTGGACGTGAGGCCAGGAAGAATACACTGAAAACCCTAAAGCAAAAATTCGCTG
>JBEVXV010000057.1:0-3598 GCA_040505915.1 Sedimenticola sp.
GTCGTGTACAATTCTCGAACTCTAAACCAATATATTCCATGGCCAACACGTGATACCCTGTTTCACTGCCGGAAGACCATGGCGCATGTATTCCGTCCCTGTCGGTTGTGGTCTTAGGATAGAATGCAGCGTTACTGACACAAACTGTCTCCGTTGCTATTTCCACGACATCTGTCTTATGTGGCAGTGTATACAGATCGTCCACAACGTCAGTTGTGTATAGGTTTAAAATGTCAGTTGGACTGCATGATTTCACTGAATATTGTTTAGCCATAGGCTGACCTACAATGCAGTGAGTCGGAGAAATCTCCGTCATGGATGTCTTTACCAAGCATGGACTATAAATACGATCTCGAACGATTGCATAGTCCGTACTTGTTACTGTTGCCGATGAGTTTATACTACGTAACAGGTGGCTAAAATAACAACCAGCGAACTGCAGGGACGGTGATATATCAACAAGTGAAACATTCTTGTACATTAACTCGACATGGAGATTACGCACATACCCCCATAGCTCGCTTCCAACTAGGGATACATGACATTTTTCTCCTGTTATATATGCTTCTTGCACACATTCCGTCACGACGAATATTGGAGGTTGAAAGTCGCTATCCATTAGCGCCTTTAGCAACCCGGACACTCCGATAATGTTTGAAGTTACCATGTTATATATTCGCGAAACGTCTTCTGGTTCATCCAGTCGGGAATCTGAATCACATACGAAAATAATTCCGGTCACATCCTCAAAGCCGTTCCACTTCTGTCTAGCAACATGATTCAAGATGGACATTACATCATCCGGGTGTCGCCATTCATCATACTGCAACTGACACGTAGCAATCGTGGTGGAATCATTGATAGAAAGCGGTTTTAGGATTGTATCTGACCCGTTTATAACCAAAAGCTTGTCGTTGTGGGTGCCAGCTCCGATATCTGAAAAGGATAGCTCTTCCCATTTCAAAACGTATTGCATTTCGTCTGGAGAATTTGTACCAGTGTATTTGCCATGCATTACAAAATTCTCCACCTCAGCAATAAGGTGTCCATGAATGTCCAGGAGGGCAATATTGTAATGCCCCTTGACCATTGTTGGTAACGATATTTGACTGACCGTCGTCGCATACACCACCATGTTACGTTGGAATTTACCATACACTCTGATTGATCCAATGGCCATAGGCAACATACGCAGCTGTGTGTTCTGAACTGTTGATGCAAGCTCATCAGAAATTAGATTTCCTGTTGTTTGTATCATTACGTCTAGTATACAGGGGTGGATTATTAGGTCATTCAAGTCTTGCGTCATGGTTGGATGAAGCTCTATGTCAACCAAACACCGCCTTCCATCTGAATACCCGTTCCTCATTAATGTAAATTGTGGCCCATATCGAAACCCCATCGTATTCAATTTGGTGTAGCTGTCCTGGCTGTAGATCTTCGTAGGCAATTGTAATCGTAGCTCAGGTAAATTCACTGTTGATATAGAACATGTTTTAGAGTTTGTTACCTGTCCTGTACATGCTACCGTCGGACCGCTTTCAACAGTAAAATTCACTGTTGGACCAGCGTCATGGACAGTGACTTTAAGTTCGTTTACACTGCCACTACGAATTCTAATGGCCTGAACAAAGTCCAAAGACACAACTACACTGCTTAAAGTCAACCCTTTAAGTTTCGCGCCGATCACGAACCCTACATCAGCATATGTGGCGCCTGGAATTATAATCTGCTCATTAACAAAATGCGTGAAGATAAAAGCAGATGTAGCCTCACTGATGTTTAGTACAATCGATTCACGCGATGACTTAGAGCGCATAATATATAAATGTTTGAAATCGTTGCTTTCAGAAACTAGTGGCGTTACTCCTGGTTTTGTTAGCGGGAGTTCTGCTTCGTATATCAAAGGTGATCGTTGAAATGCGTATTTCGGTATTGGAACGATTTCGTCAGCCATTGACACAACTTTCATCCATGACATAGGAATCCCAATTGAAAACAAACTTGCAGCAGTTTGTAAGAATGTCAATTCCTCATTCTGTTTAGTCATAGATGGCAACACATTGTAACTGTTGTTTGAGTTACTGATTATGTCTGAAGCATGTGCGCGGAGTACAGGACTTGGACCGATTTCTACGAAGACTGTGTGTACATTTGGATCTATTGCAGAACATATGACATCATGGAATAAGACAGGTTGACACACGTTCATTTTCCAATAGGAATCAAGACCGAATAATCCGTTTTCCACAACTTTGCCAGTCACGGATGAGTACAATGGAATATGTCCTTTCTTCACAAAAATGTTCACTAGATTTTTGACCATTGAATCCGCGGCTGCCGCAACTTGCGGACTGTGGTATGCGCAGTTAACATTCAGTACGGATGTAAACAACTTGCCGTTGGTAATTCGTTTCTCCAGCTTCTGTTTGAGGTCAGCTAGACCACCTTTGCTACCTGACACTGTACATGACACTGGGCTATTGTACACAGCTATATTTATGTTCCCATTGCTTTGTTTACAGTACTGGTCGACCAAGTGCACGTCACAATTCTTCACAACCATCATGCCTCCGCCTGTGACTTCAGCCAGTGCATGTGTCCTGTGATAGATCACATGAACCGCTGTGTTCAAGTCAATACATCCTGCTGTGTAGGCAGCAGCCACTTCCCCAACCGACTGACCAAGAATTTTGTCTGGTACTAGGCCATAATGCATCCACAGCGACGCCAAGCCTATCTGGCAAGTGAATATAGCGAGTGGTCCAACCATCGCATCAGCTACATCCTCTCCCGCTTCTAATTTAGATAGAATTGACCAGCCTGTGAGAGGCTTTAGGAGAGAATCTACTTCAGATACAGCCGTTCTGAACTCCTGCTGATGAAGTAATTCCCTGCACATTCCAGTCCAGGTCGTACCCACGCCGCAGTACACGAACACAACTTCACACTGGGGCGGACAACTTCCATGTGGACCTTGAACTGTTCCATTGAGAAACGCTCTCACTTGCGCTGTCAATTCAGTTTGCGATTTTGCAGTGAATGAAACCCGTGATTGGAGATGATCACGTTTGCACATGGACGTGTATGAGAGTGTATCCATAGAATATGTCTTCGCTTCAATATCTTTTAAGTATCCTTTCGCAGTTTCTACTAGCGATTCGTCGTTTGGAGCGGACAATCCAACGATGTAGATACCGTGATCCGACACTACTTTATGTTCCTTGTTGATAGTGTGTACAGTCAAGTGTGCGTTGGTTCCACCAAAGCCGAAACTGTTAACGCATCCCGTACGTATACCATCTTTACCAGTAATCCATGCATGCTGCGTAGTAGGCACCTTCATTTTGTATCTGTGAAAGTCTATCTTAGGGTTCCCAGTTTCCTCGGTATAGAATAGCGATTTTACTACGGTTTCATGTTCCATCATCAGCAACAATTTGATCAATCCGACGACACCAGCGGCCCCTTCCAGATGCCCAATACTTGATTTGACAGATCCTATTTGAATGGTGTCTCGATTGGATGTCCCTTCCGTGAAGAACTCCCCGAGAGCGTTCACCTCCGTTGGGTCTCCTATAATTGTCCCAGTTCCTGT
>JBEVXV010000058.1:0-4679 GCA_040505915.1 Sedimenticola sp.
TGGTTCAGAAGATATAAGAAGAATGAAAAGTGTTACTAACCCACCCACCCACCCACCCACACACGTACGTACGTACATGGACTAACGCTATATCCCCTCCTGCCTATCGGCGAGGGGATAACTAGAATTGTCAGTAAAGCTGACGGATATACCCCCCGTGTCAGCTGTCACACAGAAAAAAAAACATTGGAAAAAAATCTGAGTTTTCTATGTGACATTGACCCTGGAAATGTAGGTCAGAGGGACGTAGATTTGTTTCGCGACACACCTTTGGGTTATGATGTATATGCTCAACAAGTATTAGTACCCTGGGCCAAGAAATGTGGGAGATACAGGCCGGAAGGGAATGTGTGACGGACGAACGGACAGACGGACGGACAGGGTGAATCCAGTATACCCTCCACAACTCGTTGAGGGGGGTATAATTAAAGGATCTGCTAGTATACATAGAAACCTGACAATGAGACGACAGTTGTCGTTCTTGCACACTACACGCCTTTGACCTGGTATGTATGAATACGGTATGTAGTTTCATTAAAAAATGCCAGACTGTATTCAAGTTATTGGAATTGACATGAAATTGGACCGAAAACAAACAAATGGGTGATAAATCCAAAATTAGTCATGAAATACTTGTCGTTCTCGTGTGCGACACACCCAACATCTATGCATGTGTGAAGTAACTTTAAAATTAGCGATGGCGGATGCGGAGTGACGACATCAAATCCATAGTATCCCCCGACTTTCGTCTGGGGGGGGGGGGGGGCTACAATTACATGCTCGAGGATGACTGCATTACAACAAATGTGTCGAGTGAGTCTGGAGAACCTTCAATGATCAGCATAATGTCTATCAATGCATTTAGTCGACAACATGTGGCGTTAATTGTACCTGTACTAGCTGGACATCAATGACCTTCCCACTGATCATTTCAATCAGTGAATATGCCCCGTACTTCGCACTATGTCCAGGACTGTCGGCACGCCCATCCCCAGAAACGATGATTGGTTGTCGCCGGTCCCGAATAGTTGCCTGCAACGTGGTTTTAGCGGATGTCCATACGTTTTCAATGGTGGGCCAGAGAAACTTCCGCTGGTGCTTGAAGAACGTTTCCATTGAAATACACATGACGTTAAAGAATGTAAACATTCGTAGCACTTTGGTCGGACTGCATCCAGCGAACAGTAGGGAGGCACTCAACAAAATGTTTCCTGCTGGCATGGTCCCGAACATGGGCTGTGAGTTCCACTTGCGTTCATATCCGCATGAACATTCCTGCCCGACTGTCACAAATGTCCCGATAACATTGGTAACCTCGGCGGTTGTCGACCCCTGACATCTGGGACATACTCGAAACAGAGTTAGTAAGTTGTCCTCAAACACGATGAATTTCCTCTCTTCGTGTGCACCTTTTCTGGAAAAAAAAGAAATGCAAAATACATAGAGATATGAAGCTTGATCAAGCGGTTACATTATTCTTTCAACGCTAACAATGATTCAAGCATGTTCACTGGCGGAGCCCGAGAATAAACTTGGAATATATCAGTAAATGAGTCCATGGACGATATAATCCGCCTTATAGATTTTGCCCAACATGTGTGTGAAAATTAAATTTTACATACATTTGTAAATGGTGAAAGATGAAATTTCAAGCAAATGCAGAATTCAAGTTTGCATATATATTTTTTTATCATTTTTAGCAAAACTCCAATAATAATGGGTGCGAGAGTTGTCCTTCTTGCACGTGACACACCGTTGACTGGATAGCTATGCATGTGTAAAGTTTTGTTCAAATATTCCATAATTTTATGGTGTTCGAAACAAAATTGGACAGAAAATTAACAAAAGGGTATAACTCCAAAATTAGCGATGCGAGGGTCATCATTCTTGCACGCTACACATGGTTCATCCGATATCTGTGCATGTGTGAAGTTTCGTTCAAATATTCCTTACAATATTCGAGTATTAGTCTGTACACAAAATTGGACCTAAAACAAAGGGGAGATAACTCCAAAATTAGCAATGTGATGGCAATCATTCTTGCGCGCGACACACCTTTCACCCGATATATATGCATGTGTGAAGTATCATTCAAATAGTGCATATGGTATTCGACAACAAAAACTTTAAATACCTGTCCAGCTCTGGCTCATGATCATCGGACACGTTGGACTCGTCCGGTACATAATCAGGATCATCATCTCCGCCGATGTCCGTAGCCAGTGAAGAACGTGTGGTGTTCAGGCCCGGGGAATCAAAATGGAAAGTGGGTGCTCCTGCTTTCAAAGGTGTGGATGCCATCTCTGCACGTGGTACGGGTTTGGGTATCTGGTGTGGCTCATAATAGTCGTTGACGGTGTACTGGGTTCCCCTGGACAATACTGTTGTGTGGTGTTTTGTCACTGTCTGACATCCTGTAACAAGAGTGCCAGAGGTCACAATATACGCCCGTCGACCAAATATCGGAGTAGGTTGTGGAAAAGGTAGAAGTTGCGTTATGCACACCAGCACTTGATGGTAATCATGTATCCGTAGTATGAATTCGATCGGTGGAAAACTGTAGGAGGAGTTCGCCGTACGAGCGAAAAGTGGCAATTTCTGAGTCGAAAGGGGGAGATAATTCAGTAACGACAGAAGATAAAAGCACGAAATTTTTGTTACGCACACCAGCATTTGATGGTAATCATGTATGCGTAGTATGAATTCGATCGGTGGAAAACTGTAGGAGGAGTTCGCCGTACGAGCGAAAAGTGGCAATTTCTGAGTCGAAAGGGGGAGATAATTCAGTAACGACAGAAGATAAAAGCACGAAATTTGCGTTACGCACACCAGCACTTGATGGTAATCATGTATGCGTGGTATGAATTCAATCGGTGGAAAACTGTAGGAGGAGTTCGCCGTACAAGGAAAAAGTTAACAGACAGACGGACGGACGGACAGACGGACGACGCCATAACATAATACGTCCCGTTTTTCAAACGGGCGTATAAAAAGAAGTTACCTATTGAATTTGTTGACTTCATATTTTCTACTAGTGGAATGTAAAATGTAGTGTGTCGGATATAGTCATTAATAGAAGTTGCCTAGATGTAAAAATAAGGCTGACATTGACCTGATAAACTTAGGTCACAATGACTTTTTTGTTATGTCACACCTTTGGGTCATTGATACACATATCAAAATTTATCATGCACATGTCATGCAATGTGACTGTGCGAAAGGTAAGTCTGAATGGAAGTTGTGTAGTTTTATACGTCTGTGACTTGAACCCCAGAAGTAGGTCACAGCGATGTATTTTTGCAATGTGTCATGTAAGTGGGTCATGATGCATATATGAACATTTTCACAACTGTGGCTCATGTAGTGATTGAGACATAGGCGGAAAGGTAGTTTGTTACAGATAGACTGTTCAAGACGACACAATATGCCCCACCTCGCCCTGCATCCCCACCACAATTTGTTGATAATGCAATATGCCCTGCGTAACTGCTTTATGACTTACTGAAATACTTACGTTTGTCACTGGTTTGCCTGTCTGTTGAACCCTCTTTGATGTTCACCTGTGCTCCTTTCTCACAAGTGGAGATAGACTTGGTCTATAAACAGAACAAACATTTTAAATTAGTTTGTTCAGGGTAACCCTCTTAATTTAAAAATGTAGGTAACTACTCACTGGAACTGAAAAACTTTTGACGCAAATCCGGGACACACGGACGGACGCACTAACGCCAAAGTGCCGACTATCGCGCTTTCCGCTTTTCGACAAAAAATGGTACTAGCTGCTTCCTCGTTTAGCGCTCAGCATTTAATGGATAGAGCTAGCTCTTTCTCTCGGTGAACCGGGTGTAGCGCGAAATTAGACAGAAATTGGCTGCCAGGTATGGCGAATACTTTGTCTGATGCACAGTAAAAATTCAAAACATATATCTGCACCGTAAGACTGGGCTACTTCGGCGGGTGTGTCCCAGCCCTGGTATGGAAGGCCATCGAGCCAATTCTCACCATTAAATGTAAGCATTTTTTTTTATTTTGATGGTAACTATAAAATTTTCAACACCAAACTTGACACGAATCCAGTAGATGTGCATACCTGGCATACATCGGGCTGTAAGGTATGAACGTCCTGTAGTAAGGGAGGTACATGTAGGGAAGTCAGGCCATCCAGTTCCGTCACACACGTTTCCGTCTGAAGTTGTAGAGACTCTGCATACGTCTGAAAGCATGTGCATTATATATTGGCTATATACATGTACTGGTATTACAGCAGCTCCAGAGGATGCAACATTACAAGGGCATCGTTATCACTACAGCAACATTACAAGGGCATCGTTATCACTACAGCTAATACCTCGCTGGCAGCCTTGATAACAAAACAACATGCCCAAATGGGCCTGTATCGCTCACATGTGATCCTGAACTTGAACCATATTTATCAAAGAAGATATAGGCCAAAATCATTCATCCGGAACAAATTCGGACCACTAACAAACAAAATCTATTTTTAGAACCGGTGACCTTGACATGAAACTGAAACTAGAAATGTGTGCGTGTCCATGGGACACGGATGCCCCCACTGGCAGCAAATTTGTATAGAAAATGGCTAAGTCAACAAGCGCATCGTTATCACTAAGTTAATCCCCTCGCTGCAGCGTTACTAAAAAAAAAAAAAAAAAAAAAAA
>JBEVXV010000059.1:0-9733 GCA_040505915.1 Sedimenticola sp.
TCATTGCTGCCCGGTTTTACGTGACGATACTCATTTGAATTCACATCCATGGATGATGCATCTCTATAAACTCGATTGCTAACCGCTATTTGCCATTAAGATTCTTACAATCCAATAGCTCGCTCAACTACGCGTATGGGTTGCTCTCTATTGGGTGACAGCATCATTCATACCCCGTGAACGGTTACCAAAATGCTTTGGCATAACAACAAGAGTGTCACTACCTCGTGAAAGATTTTGGGGACTGAGTTGTCCAAAAATCTTTCTGTTGCAGGAGGCTCGCCCTCAAGACGATGGAGTTTGCGACGTTCTTCGCGGCGGGGGCGCAGCTCCTACAGGGAGGTGCTCCGGTGGTTGGTTTCTGTTGTACCGAAAAGAGACGAAAGTCAATTGATGGGTACCCAGAAGACCCTATCTGTCCCTATGGCAAGGCCTGCTTCTAATCAGAAACGGGCCCAGGGAAGTCCCATGCGCGAATGAGAACGGAACCGTCCTCTTCATAGACCCCGTTCTCTATGAGCCTTCTTGCCGCCTCTTGTATAGCCGTTCGATGCTGGGCTACGGACTGCATGGGCTCCTTTTCTGAGGCGCCAAATTTATCTCTCAAAATCTCCAGAGTGATCCGGCAAAGCACACGTTTTTTGTCTACGTCTGCCGCAACGGTCGCCACTTTGGTGATGGTATTCCAGCACTCAAGCCTAGGGAATGAAATCATTTTGTCTTCTGAAGCTGATGTTTAATAGCGGGGCAACCGGATACCGAGGTCCGTGCAAATCCCTCACCGAGTCGGCAGCCGTTAAATACTCCGGCCACCCGTACACTATGATCTCTCAGGCTAACAACCCTGTCCGCCCAAAAAGACTCACCGTGTTCGGTCATTCTTCAAGCGTGTTGAGGACGCCTTCTTTGACTTTTTCGCAGCCCGTTTCTCCAACAATGTCAGGGTCGCTTTTTTCTTCCCTTCCTTGCTTTGATTGCTCTTGCCCTTGCTCATGGCTATATCTCCTAGGGGTAGATAGGTATGTTTCCGCTTGGATCGTGAGGCACTCGACTGCCGAACTTCATGATAAGGGCTCGCGAAACAATAACTCCCTGTTTTGGGGCATCGATCCATCCCGCCTGACTGCGTTGCAAAAACTTGGAATATAACGAATATTCCTGCGTTTCCGCGCCTTGCCTACATGGATGTAGGTACTTAGCGTGAGCAGGAGCTGTGTCAGACGGTACATCTATGCATGGGGGGCAGAGTCATTTGCCATCAGTTATGAAGATATGCACTCAATATACGCTAAGACACGTCTAATAGCTTTTATATTTGTAACTATTCAGGTATACCCATTTTTGGACTGTTTTCACCAGGGGTCGGGCATATTTCCGTACTTCCCTGTAGGAGCGCTTTCTCGAAGCGCGATGGATAGTTGCACCGCGGTAGTTGTTTCATCGCGGTCCGAGAGACCGCTTCTACAATAAGATCGGAGCCCGGTACTGAATAGTTACTCTTATTCAACGAAAATGAGCGGAAAAAAGGGCCAAAATGGGCTTTCCGCAGTAGGTGTCCTATTCTCGGACAGGCTCCTGATCAGGTCATGATTGCTTTACGCTAGCTAAAATCGACCCCATTTATCTCAGCCTAAACCTAACCAGACTTAATCAGAAGCTCACTAGCTAGCTTTCCCTCCACATATACTCATCCGTTGACCAGTTGGCGTTATATGGCCGGCCCTGAGCGATGGCGTCATATACCGGCGTGAGGAACTGCGCCAAATCACTCACGACCACGGTAAAGTCCACCGACGGTTCAATATCATTCTTGTTCAGAAATACCCTCCACTGAGCCCGCTTACCCACATCTACGACAAATTCCTGACTGAACACGTATAAGGGCCTATCGATAATCTCGGTTTTTCGCCGCTCAAAGGTGGCTGCAATCGCTTGGCAGAGTAGACCACCATCCAACACCATAGTCTTGCTAATAACGAGAATGTCGAAGAGATCCTTCATGCGGCTATTTGCCAACCCAAACACCACCATCGCCTGAAATTTTTCCACGATGACCCCATATACCGGATAGATACGAAGCTCTGGCGCAGGAAAATCGAGGAAGCTAGGCAGCTGGACCTGCTCGGCAGGTGGTACCACAGCATCACCGTAACCGATGTCGATCTGAAAGGGGACGCGGGCACTACCCAAATAGGAGAAGCCAGTAATGCGAACACCCGGATATTCGGTATCCTCTTTGATCTCTTCACCCCGAATGGAGGTCCCGTCAAATACCAGCCCATCAGGCTCATCCATTGCGGTAATCTGCAGGAAGAGCTCCACCAGATGGGGAACATCATTCGCTCCGAAGCTGAGTAGGTCGATATCACGGGTAGGACGGTGGAAATCCTCGATCCACACCCAGAAGAGCAGTGCCCCTTTGAGCAGAAACTGATCGGCTAAATGACTGCGACTGAGGCGATAGAGCAGGCGCTGCATTACGTACTGGCGCAGGACATAATCAAAATCTTCACCCCTCTTCCGCGCCAGCGTCAGGAGGCGTGCTCGTACAGAGGCTGCTATATCTTTCAGCATCAGTTGGATTCCTTTCTCATACCAGACTCTCAATATAGGGCTGCATCACCTTTTTCACTCGGCAAATCTCGGCGTAGTACAGCAGTTCGTCCATGGTGAACTTCCGGGCTGACCAGCCCTCACGCAGTGCCTCCAGGGCCACATCCAGACCGATCTTATTCCGGTACTTGAAACAATCCGCCACGGTTTTGGCGAGGCAGAAGACCTTGATCGAGACACCCTCGATATCATGAATCTCTACCCCGGCCCTAAGTACCTCGTCGGACATGGTTAGAAAACGAACCGGCGGGTAACTGATTTCGGGCCGCCAAGCCTTGCGGTCAATGGCAAGCCAGATCTTGCTCGGATTTTGCGTAGTCAGATCATGGAAGCTCAAGGCCGAAAGGAGCGCCACAACGGCCTTGGGCATCTTTTTTGCGACTTCAACGAGGGAGTGGTAGCGCCCAAGATCCTTTTCCGGCCATTGATAAAGGCCCCTGTCGATTTTTTCGATAACTCCCTGGTTTGCCAGTCTATTTAGATAGGTGCGCGGAAGCCCAAGCCGATCCATATCGCGTGACCGAACTACGGAATGGGCCTTGAGATAGGCCACAACTTCCTGGATTTTGGTATCTGAGGACTCTTTCATGTCACATTTCCTAGGCACTTGTAATCATATGCCTATGTTTTGTGACATCGCAAGTTACGAAATGGAGTGTGTTCGAGAAGCAGGAATAAAGCTACAGAGCGATGGGATATGAGAGTACCTGTAGGGATACTGACCCGCCATTGATTTAGCGTTCAGACCAGATACTAATGACGCGATGCGAAATGACTGGCGCAGCAGTCGATGTATAACCAACAAAGACCTTTAGGCTATTGATATTCACAACTTCCATAGCCTACCAGACAGCGGCAGGATCGCATGGAGTAACGGCTTGCCTAACCGCTGCAATTACTAGCCTTTTCAGATAGTTAGTAACCTAGCGTGTGCAAACAAACGTAAGAACAAGGGATATATGCAGATAGTTTGCACAAAATAGATCCTGGTAATCTGCGTTTATAAAGGCCTGTCTATAGATAAGCTGTTGATTTATATGGTGCCCGAGGCCGGACTTGAACCGGCACGGAGGTTACCCTCCGGCGGATTTTAAGTCCGCTGCGTCTACCAATTTCGCCACCCGGGCATGGGAGTCTGTTTACTGCGGATAAAAAATGGAGGCTGAGCCCGGAATCGAACCGAGGTCCACGGCTTTGCAGGCCGCTGCATAACCACTCTGCCACTCAGCCATTTTCTTTTCTGAGGCCTATCAGTGTCCGGTATTAATCCGGATTTCGCCACCTCATTCATAGATAAAACCCCGAGATAATTCTCGGGGTTTTATCCGAAATTTGGAGCGGGAAACGAGATTCGAACTCGCGACCCCAACCTTGGCAAGGTTGTGCTCTACCAGCTGAGCTATTCCCGCATTGCTAATGAGCGGGCTATTGTAATGTTCCAGTGATCACTGTCAAGGGCGGAGGCTCTTTTTTTCCTTCTCTTTAACTGGAGGAGCGCCTGCTGAGTGTTGGCCATGCCGCCTTTATGTAGACCATCATGGACCAGAGAGTGAGGATAACCGCGAGATAGAGAAGCACATAGCCGATGGTGTATACCGGCAATCCCAGCAGGTCCTCCTGATATAACAGAAGAAAAATAGCCATCATCTGAAACGCTGTCTTTATCTTGCCGATCACTGAGACTGCCACCTGAGCCCTGACACCAAGCTCGGCCATCCATTCTCGAAGAGCGGAGATGGTGATCTCTCGTCCGATAATCACTACCGCAGGCATTGCCAGTACGGGGGTTGGGTTGGCCTCAACCAGAAGAATCAACGCCGTTGCCACCATCAGCTTATCGGCTACCGGATCGAGAAAAGCACCCAGAGGTGATGTCTGCTCAAGGCGTCGGGCAAGATAGCCATCCAACCAATCCGTTAGCGCTGCCAGTGCAAAGACCAGAGCACAGATCTTTCCAGAGAGTTCCCATGGCATATAGAAGATCACGACGAAGACAGGAATCAGCGCAATCCTGAGAAGAGTCAATATATTGGGTATATTTAGAAGCATACTCGTGCTCTTTGTAAAGTGGTAATGATTGAATCAGTGGGCTTGTAAACGGCCATGGAAAACTTGCCTTTCAGACACTGAATCCTTGCCAAGAGGTACCACGCAGCCTGTGGGTACTGCCAAGCCCACCCACAAGGCGTTCGCCACGGGTACCACTGTTGCATGGCACTGTTTTGGTTAGAAGGGATAACCATTGCATGCATAGCCGCGCCCTGTAGCTAAACCCCAGGGGGTGTTGAATCTGCAATTATCACGCTGAAGCTGCACAGCTACCTCTCTCCATGAAAAGTCTCATAAATCTGTAGCGCCAAACGTTGGCTAATACCATCGACCCGCTCCAAATCCTCCACTCCAGCCCTGGAGATCCCTTGTAGGCCACCAAACTGCTTTAACAGACACTGCCTTCGCTTAGCACCGATACCGGGTATCTCCTCAAGCGGTGAGCTTCTACGGCGCTTATCCCGTCGCTGACGATGCGCTGTTATAGCAAACCGGTGTGCCTCATCACGTATCTGTTGAATCAGATGCAGTGCGGGTGAGTTGGCCGGGAGTATAATCGGCGTACTCTTCCCGAACAAGAAAAGCTGTTCCATTCCGGGTTTTCTGTCCGGCCCTTTGGCAACACCCACCAAAGTGACTCCGGAGACGGCTAACTCCCGCAATACCTCAGCTACCGCAGACAGTTGTCCTTTGCCACCATCAATAAAGAGGATATCGGGTAGCGCTCCTTCGCCAGACTGGATACGGGTATAACGCCGTGTCAGCGCCTGTTCCATTGCAGCGTAGTCATCCCCACCCGTGATACCTTCGATATTGAACCGGCGATAGTCTGATTTCAGCGGTCCCTGGCTATCGAATACGACACAGGAAGCAACAGTCAACTCACCTCCAGTATGGCTGATATCGAAGCACTCCATACGGCTGGGTGCCTCATCCAGCCTCAATGCCAGTTGAAGCGCATCGATCCGTTTCTGCATCCCCGCCCGCCCAGCCAAACGGGCATCAAGGGAGAGTCGTGCATTCTGCTGCGCCATCGTCAGCCAACGCGCCCGGTCTGAGCGAACACGGTATTTTAACCGAACCTGCCGTTCACTCTGACGACTGAGCACCTCTTCGAGGAGATCACTATCCTCCGGCATGGCACTGACGATGATCTCCCTGGGGACCGCCTTGCCAATATAGTGCTGGGCGATAAACGCTGATACCACCTCACCCTCACCTTGCTCTGCGGTTAGCTGGGGGTAGTACACCTTGTTGCCGAGATTGCGGCCATTGCGGATATAGAAAAGCTGAAGACAGGCCTGTCCACCTTCGGCAATGGCAGCAATAATGTCTATATCTCCCCCCTCTCCGGTCACATACTGGCGCTCCTGAACCCGCCGCAGGGTCGCCACTTGGTCCCGATAACGGGCCGCCTGTTCAAACTCAAGGTGATCTGAAGCCTTCTCCATGCGCACCACCAGGCTATCGATCACCCGGTTAGTCTTCCCCTCAAGAAACAGCTCAGCATCACGGACATCCTCAGCGTACCCCACCTCAGAGACGAGATCGACGCAAGGTGCTGTGCAGCGTTTTATCTGATGCTGCAAGCAGGGTCTGGAACGGTTGCGATAGAAGCTATCTTCACACTGGCGAACAGGAAACAGTTTCTGCATCAGTTGCAGTGTCTCCCGCATTGAGCCAGCATTGGGATAAGGGCCAAAATAACGTCCCTTGGCCTTTTTGCTACCACGATGATAGGCGAGTCGGGGGAAACGTTCAGCAGAGAGGAAGATATAGGGGTAACTTTTATCATCCCGCAGCAAAATATTGTACTTTGGCTTATGGGACTTGATCAGGGTGTTTTCCAGAATCAGTGCTTCAGCTTCGGTATGGGTTACCGTCACCTCAATTTCTCTGATCTGGGAGACCATATTGTGAATTCTGCGGTTAAGCGAGCGACTGAAGTAACTACTTACCCGCCGCTTTAGATTTCTCGCCTTGCCGACATAGAGTATCTCATTACCACTCCCCAACATCCGGTAGACTCCGGGAAGAGAGGTCAGCGTCTTTAAGAAAGCGCCATGATCAAAAGGCTGTGGTGGAGTTTCCTGTGCCATGAAGCAGATTATAAATTAGATGGGGAGCATCGCAGAGAAAACAGATCAACAACTCTCGATAGTGACCAAGCCGTGCCTTATTGCCAACAGCGTCAACTCCACATCAGTCTCAACATCGAGCTTCTCAAACAGGCGGTGTCTATAGGTACTGACCGTTTTTGGGCTGAGACAGAGAGAGTCTGAGATATCCTGGGTCTTAATCCCCTGAGTAATCATCATCAACACCTGCATCTCTCGTGGCGAGAGAAGGCCGAACGGTGAGTCGGAATTTATGCCGGTAAGGCGCGCAATGGTAAGTTTCTGAGAGACCTCGCTGGCAATAAACGGCTTACCTGCAGCAACCGTTCTGATAGCGGTAAACAGCTCGGTTGCCGGACACCCCTTTGTCATGTAACCGATGGCTCCCGCCTCATGGAGCTGTTCAGGAAAAGGGGTGTCGGAAAGTACAGTAACTGCAATTATCTGGGTTGATGGATAACGACGCTTAATCTTTCGAGTCGCCTCTATTCCACCGATCCCCGGCATATTGACATCCATCAGCACCAAATCCGGGGAGAGCTGTTCAACCTTGGTAACCGCCTTCTCACCGTTCTCAGCTTCACCAACCACCTCGATATCCGACTCATGCTCAAGAATACGGCGAAAGCCTGTTCTCACAAGTTCATGATCATCTACCAATAAGACTCTTATCATATTGCCGCTATCCCAGAAAACTATTTGGCAGCTCCAACAGCCTAACTTTGCAGTATGTATATTAAGGAGGGGCTTACCAAGTAACGCGAGTTGTTATAGCTTAATAATTACGCGCTAGCGTCTAGGCTGTCAAGCACTGAAGGCACTGCAATCGAAACGATTACGAATGGGGTGTATATGACGGGGATTTTTGTTCACTCAACTTAATCGCCACACGAAAGAGTCTACGTGATTGAGGGTTCCAATATTTATGCTGTGAGAGAGCAGTTGGGTCGCCTAATATACAGGCTCAACCTTTTGGGACGCAGCCGCTGTATGGCAGCGCTTGCACCCATGCTACGGGTTGGTTAAAGAACCCAGGGGTTCTCTTCGTAAACTAGCATTGCTCCCGCCGTATATAAAAACCCCGCCAAGAGGCGGGGTTTTTATATATGGCGGAGAGGCAGGGATTCGAACCCTGGGAGGGCTACAAACCCTCAACGGTTTTCAAGACCGCCGCATTCGGCCGCTCTGCCACCTCTCCTAAATTTCAGGACGCGAAGGATACCTGATTACCCCCCCTTTGCGCTACCCCTCAGGTTGAGAAAAATACAATATAATTGATTACCCTTGATCACTGCTGTCCCGTTAACTTTGTAGTATTTTTCAGTAACGCCTTGTGTGGAGGTGTTTTTTAGGGCGCATATATCAACAGCAACATGACATACTGCAATAGAACATCCCCTCTCCCTATGAGGGAGAGGGCCAGGGTTAATATGAATTAAATCAACGACTTATCTATTGCCCCCCTCACCCCAACCCTCTCCCCAAAGGGGAGAGGGAGTTAACGGGACAGCAGTGACCCTTGATATATTGCACTTTCACCCCAATCAAGTATGCTGTGAACTAGTTTGTGATAGTGAAGTCACAATATCGAAAGATCTGTAACGATCCTTTAATATTTTCAGGAGAGAACCACCCCATGAATCGTCTTGACTACTCAGTAGCCCGCCCGGCAGAGAGCGCCCTTGCGGTCAACAAAGTTATTAAGAACACCTATGTGCTGCTTTCTGCCACACTGTTCTTCAGTGCCGTGATGGCAGCTGTCTCTACTGTGGCTCAAATGCCGCCTATGACTTATCTTTTGAGCATTGGCGCGGCTTTCCTACTAATTTTCTTCGTATTGCCCCGTACCGCTAACTCATCCAGCGGCCTGCTGACGGTCTTTGCCATCACCGGCCTGATGGGATTTGCTCTGGGTCCACTACTCAACAACTATCTCAGCCTGCCTAACGGCCCGCAGATCATCGGTACCGCTTTTGGTGGCACCGGCGTTATCTTCTTGGGGCTTTCCGGCTATGCACTTACCAGCCGCCAGAACTTTAACTTTATGGGCGGCTTCCTGGTCGCAGGCATGTTGATGGTGCTGATGTTTGCCCTGGCCAACATCTTTCTAAGTATGCCTGCCCTCTCCCTGGCGATCTCTGGGGTTGTCATCATGCTGATGAGTGGCTTTATTCTCTACGACACCAGTCGTATGGTGCATGGTCATGAGACCAACTACATCATGATGACTGTCAGCCTCTATATCAATATTTTCAATATCTTCGTTAGCCTGCTTCACCTGCTTGGCTTTATGTCCGGCGACGACTGATTTGAATTAGTGCGATAAGTAGCAAAAGCCCCGGTTCTGCCGGGGTTTTTTATTGGAGAAGAGATATGGATTGGATGAAGATTGGCTCAGCTCTGCTTCTGATCATGATGATCGTCATGATCTGGCCGCGGGCCAAAGAGATGCTGACTAACAGCCCCAAGGCTGAGAAAGGGCAGTGGCAGGCTGCGATACTGCCCGTTTTTGGTGTGATCGCTTTTGTTATCTTTCTGATGATGACGGTTTAGTGAGATTTATTCCGGCTGCACTGACCTTTACCAAAACGAAGGAGCGAATTTGTTCGCGAAGAACAGCCCCCGGAGCCTGTTCGCGAATAAATTCGCTCCTACATAGATAGCCAGGCAAATCTAAATAACTTCCATACCCCCCATATAGTGCCTTAGCACTTCGGGTACACGGATTGAACCGTCAGCCTGCTGGTAGTTCTCCATTACCGCGACCAATGTGCGGCCAACCGCTAAACCAGAGCCGTTGACGGTGTGCACCAACTCGGGCTTGCCGGTCTCTGGATTGCGCCAGCGTGCTTGCAGCCTGCGTGCCTGAAAATCCTCAAAGTTTGAACAGGAGGAGATCTCACGATAGGTGTTCTGTGCCGGCAACCAGGCCTCAATATCGTAGGTCTTGGCCG
>JBEVXV010000060.1:0-1900 GCA_040505915.1 Sedimenticola sp.
CTCACGGACACGCAGCTCCAGATCATGCTTTACACGCCGGGTAAATTCTGCACGCTCCAGCAGGCGCTTTCTGCGTTGATTCAAAAAAAGCACCAACAGCAGACACAGGGTAAACAGCGCCAGTACCAGCAACAAACTGCGCCTCACCTGGCTAGAGACTGGCTTGTAAGAGGTGAGAATATGAACCCTCCAACCTGCCTCGGGCATCTCATGCTCCAGCATCAGGAAATCACCACCCTCTACCTCCCCAAGATCGACTATCCTGGCAGCGGGCCCAATGGCCTCTATTGTTGATATTTCGAGGTGATCAATCTCTGCATCTATGTATCGGCGACTCTCTCGTATCCGATCTTTTACTTCGGTTGACAGGGGCTGTAGGGATCTGAATCGCCAGGGTTGTTCCGTGGTAATAAAGATCACCCCATCGGGATCGGTCACCAGAAAGCGATCATCAGAAAGGCTCCAGTGCTGCTCTACCTCAGCGATATCCAACTTGACGACGACAGCACCCAAAATCTGCTGCTGGTAACGAACGGGATAGGCAAAATAGTAACCGCGCCGATGAGAAGTTGAGCCCAACGCAAAATAGCGGCCGAGACGCCCCTCCATCGCTTCCACAAAATAGGGCCGATAGGAGAAATTACGACCCACAAAAGGGCGCTCGGACTGCCAGTTGGAGGCAGCAATCGTGAGCCCACTGCTATCCATAAGATAGGTGTCTGCCGCACCACTGATGCGGTTGATTCTCTCAAGATCACGGCTCACTGCTTCGACAGCCTCCCGCTCTTGAGGATGCTGGAGTTGATAGGCAAAACGTTTGTTGGTGGCCAGCAGTTCTGGGAGTGATTCAAACTTCTCCAACCGCCCCTGCAGATGGGCGATATAGAGGCTCAGCTGATGGCGCCCCTCCTGCTCAAGCGCGGCTAAGGCACCCTCTCCGCTTAGCTGGGCAGTCTGCCACAGCGTAGCTGAAAGAATCAGTAGTGTAATCACCACCCAAAAATAAATTCGCTTATCCATACTAAATAGGGTCAGTACCCTCTGCCGCTCTCTTACTCGGCCTGCCTCGCCTAGATTGCCCTACTTTTACTCCTAGTAACTGCTCTATATCCGCTTTAAAACGCTCATTTCCCAAAGGTGTTCCTGTTTGTACCGATCTCTCGATCACTTCTAGCAAAGCACTATCAAGAACCTCCTTGAACCCATCACGGTAACACCTGGCACGCTGTTCATTATTTCGGCCCAAAGCGAGGTAGAGCGGATGTGGTGTAATTAGAGAGCTGATTTTCCCATGGGCATTGGCAACATAGCTCGACCAACGATATTCAGCTGGATTCTCCACCATGTTTGCACGCACGGGATTAAGTTCGATGTAGCGCTGGCATCTAAGCAGATACTGATCACTATTGACACTGCATGCCTTGAAACGCCCCTCCCATAGAGTTCCACTGGATCGATATTTGTGATTAAAAAAAGGGACATATTTTCGCCCTACATGCTGGGGTAGTTTTGAAATATTTAGCGGGTTTTCAGCACTAATCAACAGGTGGACATGATTTGTCATGAGTACATAAGCGTGTACGTGACACTCATAGGTAGACGCACCCTCCTTGAGCCAAGCTAGATAGGCAAGATAATCATCGGCCTCGGCAAAAGTAGCCTTCCTGCTATTCCCCCGAATGATGATATGTACCGGTACATTTGGTAAAAAGAATCTTGGCTTGCGTGGCATATCCGTGCTCTCTGGGTCTAAATAACTTTATATCCTAGCATGAGCTTGAATTAAAGGGTACTGACCCCTTTTGCGTGCAATTTCGTATAATTCCGTAATTTCCATTTCCCATTAAAAAACCCCACCGGCTAAAGCCGGTGGGGTTGATTTGTTCAGTCTGTCTGAGTA
>JBEVXV010000061.1:0-13683 GCA_040505915.1 Sedimenticola sp.
ATGCTGGAGATGGTGAAAAGAGCGGATGAAAGCATCCGCCGGCAGGTCGCCGTGCTTGCCGGTATCGGATTGATGGAACTGAGGTTGACCGTCTGTTGGGTGGCTGGCTACGGCGAGTTCGAATGTAAAAGATGTAGCCTGGGTTGAGCTTGCGAAACCCGGGGGAAGGTGAACCAGAACATAGCCAACCCATAGATCACTGCTAAAACCTATGAAGGCCTGCCGCGATAGCGTGATGTGGTTGCAGACAATGGGGCTAGGTGTAGCAGGAGTGGTGCATCCCCTTCCCGGGTTTCGCAAGCTCAACCCAGGCTACGCCTACTTGAAGCTTGTCCATAGATGGCAATGGCTGAGTTATGGGCAGTACCGCCATGTAAGTGAGATGGTCGCTGAGATTGGCCGTCTGTTGGGGGGCTGGCTACGCCTACTTGAAGCTTGTCCATAGATGGCAATGGCTGAGTCACGGGCAGTACCGCCATGCAAGTGAGATGGTCGCCGAGATTGGCCGTCTGTTGGGTGACTGGCTACGGCGAGTTCGAATGTAAAAGATGTAGCCTGGGTTGAGCTTGCGAAACCCGGGGGAAGGTGAACCAGAACATAGCCAGCCCATAGATCACTGTTAAAACCTATGAAGGCCTGCCGCGATAGCGTGATGTGGTTGTAGAAAATGGCCTACGGATTCAGGGATATGGAATTTCTTAAGCTGAAAATAAAAGGACTTCATGAGACCAAGTATGCTTTAGCCGGATGAACCATATTTCTGTACCTCCAGGAGGTATGTGGCGGTATAACCGATCAGGGCTATTACCCGCAAGGTATCGACATCTTCGCCGCAATCGACTCCGTTCGGAGTGGTACTAGATCGGCTCGCCTCAGCAGGGCGGTCTATTTTTCCGGTAATGGATTCACTGCCGGATCACTTTGGGCAATTTCACTGAGGGGCGTGTGTGCGGGTATAACCATAGGTGCCAGTTTTTCTTCAGTGAGGTTCACCGTTAGTACCGACTCCGCACTTTGCCACTGCCCTTTGAGGCGGTTGTCGGGGCGGTCGCCGGCAAATGCTACATAGCTGTATTTGCCGTAGTGGGGTAGTTTTCTGGCGAGTCCGGGCAGCGCTTTTATCCCAGCGCTGTGCAGCAGGCCGATGGTGTGTTGCGGGCTCTCCGGGTGCTGTTGGGTGAGGGCGTAACTCTGCTGTGTTGGTTTGAATTTATCATCCTTCAACAGGCCGGTAAATAGTTTTGCAAAGCGGTTCTCACTGCCGAAGAGCCAGAGGCTCCGGTGCTTGGGTAGCTGTTTCAGTTCACTGTCCCAGACTATGTCGATATCGCTGCTTCTCTCTGCCCATGCAGTGGCCAGCTGCTGGTAGCCAGCCGTGATCTCAGCGGAGGATTTTCTGGGTAAAATGAGGGTGACGTTCTCTTCAGCGAATAGCTGCCCCAGGCTGCTGGGTATTTCGCTGGGATCGAGTCTGCGAAAGAGGTCGAAGCCTGGATCGACAGAGAGACGAAGCGGGCGTCGCGGTAGGGTAATATCGATCTGCTGCTCACGCGTATGCATTGTTATCAGTTGTTTTAACGGCTGGGTATCCCCCTCCATTTGAATAAAGATGGGCACCTGGAGCGCAAAGGGCGGGTCGGACTGGGTCTGTTGCACTCTGGCACTAAGGCGGTAGCCTTGATCGACCGGGGTGGCTTTTGTATCACTCAGTGCCAGCACCGGAGCTCCGGTGCGCTCTGTCCACTGCTCGAAAAACAGCGACAGCGGTTCATCAGCAAGCGGCTCAAAAGCTTTTTGCAGGTCACTGTATCCGGCACTGTGAAAACGGTGCTGCTGGTAGAAATTGCGCAGGCCAGCAATAAAGCGTGCATCTCCCAGGCGGTTCCTCAGCATGTGGAAGAGCATCATGGTCTTGCCGTAGCCCACCGCCTGACTTGCCTGACCATGGCGGCCCCGGAACGCTACCAGGGGGAACTCCTCCTGTTGATCCACATAATCGGTGTAACGCTGCAGTGTCCCTCTGCGGTAGTCGCTACCCTTGCCGCGCTGCTCTTTAATCAGGTGGTCTGCCAGATAGGTGGTGAGTCCCTCGCTCCAGTTGCCGGAGGCGTAATCGACATAGACACCATTGCCCCACCAGTTGTGCAGAATCTCATGGGGATAGGAGCTGTGGAGGATAAACGGCAGGCGGATTACCCGAGGGCCAAGGAGGGTAAAGGAGGGCATGCCGTAGCCACTCTCCCAGAAGTTTTCGACCAGCGCGAATTTACTGTAGGGGTAGGGTCCCAGCAGTGAGTGATAGAGGGTGAGGTAGTGGTCGGTGGCGTCCAGGTAGCGCTCGGCCAGTGCGGGATCTTTCTGACGTAGATAGACCTGGGCATCGGCAATGTCGTTCTGACGGCTGTAGCGGTGATAGGGTGCGGCAATGAGGTAGATATCATCCTGCGGTGAGTCGATTGACCAGCCATTCCCGTCTGTATGGGCGCGGCCCTGACTGACCGCTGACCAACCGGCAGGTAGATCAACAGAGATGTCAAAGCTCACCAGACCACCGATAGTCAGCGGATACCAGAAGCTGGCTCTACTGAGAAATATGCCCTTGTTGGAGATGAGGCCGGGGCTCGATCTCCTGTTACTGCTGTAGTCGTCATCTATCGAATCGAGCTGATGCTGAATGATGCCGCCGTAGCTGATTGTTAGCTTACTGAATGGTGTGTCTGAGGTGAGGCGATAGCGGGCTATCGGTACTTCTCCAATCACCTCTTTTGTTGTTGAGGTGAGCGTAAACCCCGCTTCCACTACGCGGGGGTTGAGTCCCTGGTGGAGATAAAACTCAAAACGGGTTAGCGCCTGGGGCAGCGTCAATCGGTCATTTACCTTCAGGCGACCCGCCTCCGGCAAGAGTTTCACCAGCAGTTGATGGTGGACTCGCTCCGGGTTAGCTGCTGTGGCAGTCGGTAACCCTGTGATTAACAGGGTCAACGTGATAAGTAGTTTACAAAGTCTGAGCATCTTTTTTCCGAGTGCTGTCTATTTGGTGTAGTCTTGTAGTGGCTGTTGGAGTAGCCGTAACATACTCTATCAGGAATCTTTCCAGCTGTTTGTGGTCATATCCCGGAGTTGCTTGTAATGGATGGTACGATGAAAAAAAATAGGCTCTTCTCTACACTTTTACTGATACTTCTGGCCACTCTCTTGAGTGCCTGCGGTGCTGTTGGTGTTCATGGCCAGGGACATGAGGCGCTGTCAGTGGATCTTGGGGAGGGTCTCAACGATCGCTCTGATCATAAGCCGGCCAAAGCATCAGGGCCGATGGAGGTGCTGGATATGAGCCGCCCGTCAACACTGGATGATATCAACAGCAGACTACTGGAAAAACGGGTGATCTATGTTGGTGAGACGCACGACAACTATGCCCATCATCTTAAACAGTTGGAGGTGATTGAGCGCATTCACCGAGTCTACCCGGATATCGCCATCGGCATGGAGATGTTTCAGCGCCCCTTTCAGGAGACGCTGGATACTTTTATTGCGGGCAATCTCGACGAAAAGGCGTTTCTTATAGAGAGTGAGTGGTATGAGCGCTGGCGCTACGATTACCGCCTCTACCGTCCGATTATTGAGTACGCCAGGGAGAACGGTATCCCCCTGGTGGCGCTGAATGCCTCTGTCGAGATAAAAGAGCGCGTCTCCAGCGTGGGCATTGAAGGCCTTACCCCCGAAGAGAGGGCCGAAGTGCCCGCTGAAATTGATCGTTCAGATGCGCTCTATATTGAGCGATTACGCAAGATTTTTTCTCAGCACCCAGGAAGAGGAGAGGATGGTTTTGTCCGTTTTCTCGATGTGCAGCTGTTGTGGGATGAGACCATGGCAGAAACAGTGTCTCGCTATCTTCAGAACTCCCCGAAGAGAAAGATGGTGGTGCTGGCGGGTTCGGGGCATTTGATGTACGGCTCAGGTATTCCCAGGCGTGTTGAGCGCCGACTGGGTGCCTCCGGTGCCATTATTCTTCCTGGTGCCAATATCACGGTTGAACCGGGTGTTGCCGATTTTGTCCTCTTTCCAAAGATGCAGATGCTACCCCAGGCAGGGCTGATGGGGATCTTTATGGACGATGCCGAGAAGGGAGTGCTTGTTGTCGAACTCTCTTCCGGGGGTACTGCCATAGCGGCTGGAGTGAAGAAAGGCGACATTCTCATTGAGCTTAACGGCAAGCCAGTTTCCAGACCTTCGGATGTCAGAATAGAGTTGATGGGGCAGCCTCCGGGGACCCAGGTTCAGATGAAAGTACTGCGGAAAAAGCTGCTGTGGGGAGAGGATCCCCTCAGCTTTACGTTTGAACTGGGGGGGGGCTCTGAATAACGGTAGTTGAATTGAATTGTATTCAGGAGGCGGGCATATTTTATGCCGCACTTCCCTGTAGGAGCGCTTTCTCGAAGCGCGATGGGTAGTTGCACCATGATGGTTATTTTATCGCGGTCCGAGAGACCACGCCTTGTATGATCAGAGCTCGGTACTGAATAGTTACCTCAGGGGTTACCCTGGTGGTTAGCCGATCACTCTTTTGTTTTGACGCAGTTGCCACCTTCTCGTTTAGCGGCATAGACACCTTCGTCTGCGGCCTTGATCAGCGCATCCAGGTTTGCCATTTCGCTATTGCGCACCGCAAAGCCGATACTGATGCTGCCTATCCAGGGATCACCACCGGTTACTACGCGTAATGTCGCTATTTTCCTCCGGGTCTGCTCCGCTATGTATGCCGCCCCCTCTGCTGGCGTATTGGGGCATATTATGAAAAACTCATCACCACCTAAACGGCAAACAATATCATCAGTGCGCACTGAATCTTTTAACGCATTAGCCAGGTGTTGCAGCACTTCATCTCCGGCATCATGGCCATAGATATCATTGACCTGCTTGAATTTATCAGCATCGACCATCATGCAGGTGAGGGGAGTCCCCTCCCTGGTCGACTCTTTCCAAAAGTCGGTTAGATGACGCATGGCGTGGCGTCGGTTGGGCAGGCCCGTTAAGGTATCGGTCAGTGCCATCACCTCTAAACTTTTATTGGCCAGAGAGAGCGCTTCTGTGCGCTCTTTAACTTTTGCTTCCAGTGTTTGATTCAGTTCGAGCAGTTCACGGTTGCGTTTGGAGAATTGTTCAAACAATCCGTTGAGCGCCGCTAACAGCGGTTCTGTGGCATTATTTTCCCGCTTCTCATCATCCAGATAGGCCGTGTCTGAACTTTGGCCCGCCTTGATAGCGGCTATCTGCCGCGCCATGCGTTGATCACAGCCGAGGATGTGGTAAGCGAGCCAGTGAGAGAGGAAGTTTAACAGTGATTTTGCACAGTCGAGATTTTCCTCTGAGATAGTACTGTGCATCGAAGTCACTTCTTGAAGAAAATGGTTGTGTTCATCAATGTGCCGCATCAAGTGTCGTTGATCGATGCCAGAATTGGCCATCAGTGACTCTTCTTCATGAAAGTGGTATTTCGCATATTCACTTAACTCCCCGAATACTGCTTCAATTCCCTTGCGGGTCACTTCGTTCTTAGTCAGGAGGTCACCGTAGCGATTGATTAGGTCGACAAGGTAACGATGCTGCTTGTCAACCTCTGGTAGGTGGGTGACGAAGTGCTGATTCCAATGGAATGATTCCATGCTTTGTACCAATTAATGTTTACTTTATTTGATTGTAACTATTCAGCTGGTGCTTGGGGTCGGAGTCGATTGCCCACATGGATGTGGGTAAGGCGCGTGAGCTGGGAGCGGAAGCATTGCGCTGTAAAAAGGTGCATTTTCCACCCAACTTGACGCAATCGACTCCGACCCCTGGTGAAAATAGCTCCCAAACTAGGTATAGCTGAATAGTTACGTTTGATTATAGACAATCATGTGGGGAATTTGGTTGTTTGAATCGGACTATTTGTAACTTCTCAATAACTCAGTGCAGATGGATAATGTTCAGGTGGGTGCAGTAACCCCTTTTCAGGACGTACAGCAGCAGGGATGCCGCTGTGAGCGTAGAGGGATGTATTCACCGCGTGTCCTGAAAAGGGGTTACTGCACCCTATGACACGGACTTTTTGAGAAGTTACGACTATTTTTGATAACTATTCAGCTATACCTGTTTTTGGGTCGTTTTGACCCCAAACCTACGGCTGACATAGCCTTGTTATCAAAGCTTCCTTCACAATGCCCTTTAATTTAGAATCTCTCCGAAGCGAATGATGCCCACTCGGTCGTTCTGTTAACACCGCTATGGTGCGCTTATTTGATTGGGTCAGGCCGGGTATAGAGAGGTCAATTGTGGCATCTTGAGCATCAATAAACATGAGAAGAAAAAATAATGGAAGATCTTAAAACATCTGAAACTTGGCGTATTTTCCGCATTCAATCAGAGTTGATTGACGGTATAGAGACCCTCAATGATCTGGGTCCGGCAGTAACCATCTTCGGTGGCGCACGTTTTACCGAGGATTCACGCTACTACCAGGAGGCCATGACCATCGGTCGCATGCTCTCCGATGAGGGGTTGTCGGTGATAACCGGCGGTGGCCCGGGTATTATGGAGGCAGCAAACCGAGGCTGTCAGGCGGGTATCGGCACTTCAATGGGGTTAAATATTGAGCTGCCCCATGAGCAGGACCCCAATCCCTACCTCGATGCGGGAATGGAGTTTCGTTACTTTTTTGTCCGCAAGCTGATGTTTGTAAAATACGCCATGGCCTACATTATCTTTCCTGGGGGCTATGGCACCATGGATGAGCTGTTCGAGGCACTCACCTTGATTCAGACCGATAAAATCAGGCAATTTCCCGTAGTGCTTTATGGCGAAGACTACTGGAGTGGTCTTTTGAGCTGGATTAAAGAGACGATGATGGGGCATGAGTCTATCGCCCCGGAAGATATGGATCTGTTTCAACTGGTCAACTCCCCGGAGGATGCGCTTAAGGTGATCTGCTCTCACCGTGATCAGGTGGCTGACTCGATGAAGACGGAGCGGCGTAAACGTTAAGGCGCCTGTGAGGTTTCCTGAGTGTCCATCTATCCAACAGGATGCTGCTGCCTGTTGCTGGCTTTTATCTCGTTACCCTCCCGGTAAAAGGACTCCATTACTTCGAGAAAGCGTTTTGCCTGGGGGGAGAGGTACTTCCCTCGGCGCAAAACAACACCGTAGGTACGTTTCTGGAAGTATTGGTCTAAGGGGAACTTGACGATCTTCTCTTCACCCGTGAGGCAGACATCGGTAACGATGGAGATACCCAATCCCCGCTCCACATATTTTTTGATCACCTCCCAGCCGCCAGCCTCCAGGCTTACTTTCAATTTCAGCTCATGTTGGCGGAAGACAAGATCCACCATACGCCAGGTCGTCAGGCTGGGTGGGGGGAGGATCAGACCGTAAGGGGTGATATCTTCCAGGGTGATCTGCTTTTTATCCGCCAGCGGGTGACCCTCCGGGACGATCAGAGCGGGGGCGTAGGTGACTAGGGGCTTGTAGACGATGTCATCCGGCACATCAAGCATCGATCCAACCGCCAGGTCGGCCTCATCTGCACGTATACGTGAGAGACCATCACGACCACCAGTCACATTTTGCAGTTTTACCCGAATCTTCGGGTGCATCGCCATGAAAGCCTTTAGTGGCTCAGGCAGGATATAAAGAATTGTCGATTCCCCCGCTGCAATATTCAGATCCCCAGACTCTAACAACTCCTGTTGTGCGGCAAAGGTCTCATGCAACTTATCCATCCCATCCACCAACGGCTGGGAGAGCTTAAATAGCACGTCCCCCTCCGGTGTCAAGCGAATTTTTGGGCCGCGCCTCTCAAACAGTATCGTCTCCAGCTCTCTCTCAAGCGCCTGAATCTGCAGTGAGACGGTAGGTTGGCTCAGAAATACCTTTTCTGCTGCTTCGCTGATGCTGCCGGTGCGCGCCGCATGGCAGAAGGCACGGAGCTGTTTTAGCCGATTCTGTTTGTAGTAGACGGGGGCTGGAGAGGCCATCGCAATCCTTTAGATATTAAATAAGACGAGTAGCATTGTATTACTTAATAATGAAGATTTAAATAATAGGATTGTCGAATGCCAAGGCGGATCTAAGTCTATACTGTGAAACGTCCTTGAATTTCCGTATATTAGACACTATCTAATTCATCTCAAATTATTAAGGGGTTTTCTGAATAAGTCTGGACGGATTGAGTTGTACACATAAGGTGTGGTATCGAGGAGAAAATCGCCGCTGAGGCTACCGCGTCCTGCTATTGCCTATTACCCACATCCCTGTAGGCAGTAGCAGGCTATTAGCATGATTTTCGATGCAGATATAGCATCTACTGAGTGTAGAGCCGTCGTTTATGAGTTGTTCAGAGACTTCTTAGCGCTTAACTAAACCCAATGAGGAGTTAAAAATAATGGCAACAGTTACACTGAAAGGCAATCCGGTAAACACCAATGGCGAACTGCCAGCTGTTGGTAGCACCGCACCAGAATTTACCCTGCCCAATAAAGGACTTGCTAATGTCTCACTGGCAGATTATGCCGGTAAAAAGCGCTTATTGAATATCGTTCCCAGCCTTGATACACCGACATGCGCGATCTCTACCAAACGATTCAACGAGTCTTTTGCCGGGCGTGACGATGCAGTGGCTCTGGTCATCTCAGCTGACCTGACTTTTGCCCAGGGTCGCTTCTGTGAGACTGAGGGGCTGGAAAATGTGGAGACGCTCTCCCTGATGCGCGGTAAGGAGTTTGCAGAGGCGTACGGTGTACTGATTACCGATGGCCCCCTGGTTGGACTGGCGGCCCGTGCCGTGGTCGTGGTCGATGAGAATGGCATCGTCACCTATACCCAGCTGGTAGGCGAAATAGCCGATGAGCCCGATTATGAAGCGGCATTAAAGGCTCTGGGTTAAGTTCAGAGGCTCCTTGGATGTAACTATTCAGTGGCCCCTGTTATGAGGCTATTTTTACCAGGGCTCGGAGTCGATTGCGGCGAATATCGGTATATTTACCGACAATCTCACCGCAATCGACACCGGCCCTAGCACCCGCTGAATAGTTACCCATTTGATAAGAATTGTTCTCCGGTAACATATCTCTGCCAGTTCTGTTATAGTGCGCGCCTCTTTAAAGGGTACGCTTCCGGTCTGTACCCGACTCCATACTGGTAATTCCAATCCTGATCCGCCTGGACCGGCCCTAGACCTCGTGTATGGGCATGGTGGACCTCCAAGAGTCACAATCCAATCATGTCATTTGATACCCTCGGCCTCTCCGCCGAACTGCTTCGTGCTGTTTCCGATCAAGGTTACAGTGAACCCACTCCCGTACAAGCTCAGGCAATTCCTGTGATTCTTGAGGGGCGGGATATCCTCGCTGGCGCCCAGACCGGCACCGGCAAGACTGCCGGTTTTACTCTGCCACTACTACAGCTCATGACCAGCCACGCCCAAGGTAAGGGTAGGCGCGCGGTAAAAGCGCTGGTGCTGACCCCGACCCGCGAACTGGCTGCCCAGGTAGAGGAGAGCATTGAGACTTACGGAAAATATCTACCATTGAAATCAACAGTGATTTTCGGTGGAGTGAAAATTAACCCACAGATCGAACGGTTGCGCAGAGGGGTGGATATCGTGGTGGCAACACCGGGTCGGCTCCTTGATCACGTTCAACAGAGGACACTGGATCTCTCTCATATTGAATTTCTGGTGCTCGATGAGGCGGATCGGATGCTGGATATGGGTTTTATCCACGATATCCGTAAGATCCTTGCGCTGCTGCCAAATGATCGTCAGAACTTGCTCTTCTCCGCTACCTACTCGGAAGAGATCAAACGGCTGACCAAGGGCCTTCTCAAGTCGCCTGTGATGATAGAGGTGGCACGGGGCAATACCGCCGCTGAGACAGTGCAGCAGGTGGTTCATCATGTAGATAAAGGGCGCAAGCGAGAGCTGCTCTCGTTTCTTATCGGTTCAAACAACTGGCGGCAGGTACTGGTCTTTACCCGTACCAAACATGGTGCCAACCGCCTGGCCCAACAGCTGGAAAAAGATGGCCTGAGTGCCGCTGCCATCCACGGAAACAAGAGTCAGGGTGCCCGCACCCGGGCGCTGGCCAATTTTAAGAGCGGTGATGTGAGGATATTGGTAGCCACCGATATTGCTGCCCGTGGTCTCGATATTGATCAACTCCCTCATGTGGTCAATTTTGAACTGCCCAATGTGGCGGAAGATTATATTCACCGCATCGGCCGTACCGGCCGTGCCGGTAACGAAGGTGAGGCCATCTCACTTGTCTGTGTCGATGAAGATAAACTACTGCGCGATATTGAACGCCTGCTGAAACGGCAAATCCCCAAGGTGATGATTGAGGGCTATGATCCCGATCCCAGCATCAAGGCGGAACCGATTCAAAACGGCAGGGGAGGGAGAAACTCCAACCGTGGCGATCACCAAAGGCCAAAAAGAGCCGGCGGCAACGGGGGGCGGAACAGAAAGCCCGCCGCTCGCAAAGAGGCCGACGGTAATCACCGGGGCGGCGAAGGTGGCGCTTCCAGCACCAGTAGGCCAGGGAGAAGTGCGAAAGCCAACTCAAGAAACAGCACGGCTAAGCCCAAGGTCAATACGCAACGACAGAGAGCTCCATCACGGACCCGTCGGGAACGTCCCTCGTTATTGGGTGGAAACTCCTAACTCGAGTTTTGGCATTCACTAGGAGCCTGTCCGAGAACAGGCTCCCAGCACCCTCTCCCCACCGGGGAGAGGGTGTCACAAAAGCCGAAATGATCCAATCCTACCAGCGCCGTACTGGGTGTCGGGGGATTACCAGCATAATGGTTCCATTTCCATTCTGCCGTGTCATGCCCCCAGTATTGGCATCTCCTGGCAGGGCGATGCTCTGGCTCATGCTGCTCCAACTGTGGAAAAATCCGCCCCCCCCTTGGCTTTGGTGATGCTCTTCATTGGAGCTGCTGTTATCGATTGTCAGCATCCCTGGTTGTGCAGATATATTGACACTGTCTGAGGCGCGTCCACTGACACTAATCAATATTCTATAGCTATCGGGATAAGCCCGTTGCTGTATATGGATATGATTACCGGCATTGGGTAGGAATTGGGTGATTCCATAGCTGTAGCCGGGTGCACTCCACATTTGGCTTTGATGCCATTGTGTGGCGGCATATAGGGCCGGAGCGGACAGCAGCAGTGTCAATGCTGTCAGAATTGTTGTTTGAAGCTTCATTATCTCTACCTCATCTCTCTATTTATCAGTTTTAATTCAGATGGACACCCATCAACGAGGGGTTTAACCCTTATGTCGGGTGCATCCAGAAAATTCCACCATCTCTAATCTAACTATAGTTTGTTTCTTCTGGTCATACTTGACTGTTTAGTAACTTCTCAAGTAACTAGTGCCCGAACGAAAACCCGGCTATCCCTTACCTGGTAAGGGGTAGCAGCGAATTTCAAGTGGCGAAGATTTTAGAGGCTTTTTGCAATATCTACCAAATTGAGGGCAAATAGGCCAAATATTGTACTTTTGTCAAAATCTTCATTTCTTAGAATCGCCTGAATGGCCTGTTATTAAAGGCTTTCATGGTTTTCGTTCAGGCACTAACTATTCAGCTATACCCATTTTTAGACTGTTTTCACCAGGGGGCGGAGTCGATTGCGCCAAGATTAGTGGAAAATGCATCTTTCCTACTACGCAATCGACTTCACCCCTATGGCACGGACTTTTTGAGAGGTTACAATGTTTGGGTGCATGGTGCCGTCAGGTTGGATTTTTTCTACACGAATCGTCACAATACGGTACAGCTCCCGGAGCCAGTCTAACGGCTTTTTAGGGTAATCACTGTTTCCGATTGGATATTCAACAGGTCTGGTAATGATTAAGCGAACCGTCTTCTTCGTCTCGGAAAGTACCGGTATTACAGCAGAAACCCTGGGGCATAGCCTACTCTCACAGTTTCAGGAAGGGGTTCAGTTTCGCATTGTTTATATGCCGTTTGTCTCTACTGAGGAGAAAGCCTATCAGCTGGCAAAGCAGCTTGCTGAATTGACTGCGTCGGAAGGGGTTCGTCCTATCGTTTTTGCCACCATGGCTGAGTCGAGGTTGAGGCATATTCTTGAGGCATCGAGTTGTCGCTATTTTGAGCTGTTTGACACCTTTATTACGCCTCTGAGCGAGGAGCTTGGTATCGCATCCTCTGGCATTGTTGGTCTTAGCCATGGCATGACGAATGGTGAGACTTACGAGGATCGCATGAGTATCATCAATTTCGCAATGGTCAATGATGATGGTGCGCGTCTTGATAAGTATGATCAGGCCGATGTGATACTGATCGGTGTATCACGTTCAGGGAAGACCCCCACCTGTCTCTATCTGGCCATGCACTTCGGTATCAAGGCGGCAAACTATCCATTGACAGAAGAGGACTTCGAAGTCGGTAAGATACCCGATATACTGATCAAAAATAGAGAGAAGCTGGTAGCCTTGACGATTGATCCGATGAGACTCAATAGGATTCGTGAAGAGCGACGACGGGGCAGTCCTTACGCATCACTGGCACGTTGTTACTCCGAGGTGAAACAGGCTCAGCATATGTTTAAACAGCATAAACTTCTGGTTTTCGATACCACCAGCCACTCTATTGAAGAGGTCTCCTCTAAAATCGTTAAAAAGATTCGGTCGGTTGATAGTTGACAGTTTGAAAATATGAGCAATACTCTTGGGTAGAGTCTTCTCTTGGAGACTCCTGAGCCGCCCCTGATACCGGATTGTTCCGGCCAGGGGCGGCTTTCATTTAGCAGTTAAATATCAAGGATAATCAGTATGTTAACCAGTCTGACCCCCGAATTTCTTCGTAGTCAGACAATCGGTATCGATAGCCGTTTTATCACACCCTTTGGTGAACGGATGATGGTCTATGCTGATTACACCGCCTCTGGCAGGGGGCTGAACTTCATTGAGGACTATCTTAAACAGCTGCAGCAGCGCTACGCCAATAGCCATACTGAAGATGATAGCAGTGGCCGTTTTACTACCCAAACGCTCCACCAGGCGGAGCAGATAATCAAAAAGTCAGTCAATGCCGGATCCACCGGACGGCTGATTGTCTGTGGTCAGGGTGCCACCGCTGCTATTGACCGTATGCAGCAGCTGGTGGGGGTCAAGCAACCCGCATCCAGTCGCGCCATGTTAAATAGTCTGTTGCGGGGCTTTGTCGGGGTTGATCAGGTAGCGGCTTTTGAGCGCTACTGCCAGGCACATCAACCGGTGGTCTTTGTTGGCCCCTATGAACACCACTCCAACGAGATCTCATGGCGGGAGAGTCTGGCGACTGTGCGGGAAGTGAAGCTTGCCGCCGATGGATCTATAGATCTGGCGCATCTTGAGGCGCTTCTTAATGACCCTGCCTATCAGGGGCGTCTGCGCATCGGCTCTTTCTCCGCCGCATCCAATGTCACCGGTATGCGTTCACCGGTGAGAGAGATCGCCCGTCTGCTGCATCGCTATGATGCACTGGCCTTTTTTGATTATGCCGCCTCTGCCCCCTATGTTGACATCGATATGAATCCACCGGGAGATGAGAGGGGAGATGCCTCGCTGGATGCCGTCTTTATCTCTCCCCACAAGTTTTTGGGTGGCCCCGGCAGTAGTGGTGTGTTGGTCTTTA
>JBEVXV010000062.1:0-4176 GCA_040505915.1 Sedimenticola sp.
TGACCGTCTCGTCCCTGGCGCGCGACTTCGAGTGGCGTGTGGTAGATCCAGAGCGGCGGGTGGGCGACCTCGAGCGGCGCGTGGTCGATCTCGCTGGCGACCTGGATCGCGACTGGAAGTGGTGACGTCGCTCCATGTGGCGCTTGTAGTTATCGGTACGAGTGTACTCGTAGGTACACCACTCGCATCTCCTCTTCACCCCGTGGACCGTATCCCGGTGCCGCTTCAGGAGCTTTTCCGTCGCGAAAAACGGTCGGCCCTCGCACCCGTTGCAGCGCCACGACGTTACAATGGTGGATTCCATATTCTGAAAATACAAGATGGGGAGGGACATATAAACATAAGTGTAGGGTGGTCAGTGAACCGGGTTATTCATTGTTCCTACAACCACCTTGACACCCTCCCCACGTATATTTTCAGACTATTGTGGTGCACAACCTTGGGGTGGGCCTTCGGACTTCTTTGGATTTTATAAACTAAATCAGTCACCCGCTTTAAAACCAAGTAGGGTCCCTCCCAGGCCGCCTGGAGTTTTGGAGAAATGCCCGCTTTACGCCGGCTGCGTAACAAAACCGCGTCTCCGTGGTCGAAGTGATTATGGGTGATCCGATGATCATACCCTTTCTTTTGTTTTTCGTTGGCTTTTGCCATTTTTACGCGCGCTAATTCATGGACATGACCTATTTTCGATTTCAGGCCGTCTACGTAGCGAGCAACATTATCATTGTTTTCATCTGTTTCAGGGGGCTTCCCAAAGAGGAGATCCACGGGAAGTTCGACCTCCCTGCCGAACATCATCATGCTGGGTGACATCCCGGTGCTCTCGTGCTCCGAAGAACGGTATGCCAGCATCACCAATGGAAGCTTCACGTCCCAGTCCCGCTGGTCACCGGACACATGTTTCGTCAACATCGCCCGCAGTGTACGGTTGAATCGTTCCACCATGCCGTTGCTCTGCGGATGACCGGGTGTCGTTCGGCTCTTGTCGACATCCAAGTACTCGCACACCTGTTGGAACACCGCTGACTCAAACTGCCTCCCCTGGTCAGTGTGGACCTGACGTGGAACACCATATCTACAAATAAATTGTTCAACAAACACTCTTGTTACTGTCTCTGCTTCAATGTTCGCCAACGCAAATGCTTCTGTCCAGCGACTGAAATAATCAACAATAACTAAAATGTATCTGTTCCCTCTCTCTGTGACTGGTAGTGGTCCCAGGATGTCTAAAGCCACCCTTTCTAGAATAGCCCCTGCCCGACACTGCTTCAGTGGTGCCTTTGGTTTCTTCTGTTGATTGTCGCCTTGCTGACATTGGTTGCACATCGAGCACCAGAGTCTGATGTCTTCCTTATATCCTACCCAGTAAAATCTGTTCCGGAAACGCTTCATTGTTCTGGTAAAGCCGAGATGTCCGCACACAGGATCCTCATGGAGCATCTTGAACACCTTGTCATGATAATCCTTGGGTAAGATCAATTTGTCCACCCTGTCCTCTAGTTGGGTGTCACTCGTCCAACTTCGATAGACGACACCATCTTTCAAATGTAGCTGGCTCCATTTGGCCCAGTAGGTTTTTAGTTCTGGTCCTAAATGCGAAATCTCTTGCCACGATGGTCTTTGACCAACCGTCAACCAGGAGAATATTGTCGCAATCATGTGGTCCGTTTGTTGGGCCGTGGCAATCTCCGTTGGCGACTTGCTATCCATCCAGTTACATTTGTATTCGGCTTCTCTTCTACTGCTCTCAGCGCGGGTTATAGCTCGACAGCGATCTTCAGGGTCATGATCAGTGTCTGATTTGCTGTCGCAACCACAATGTATATCGCTAGCATTATTGCCCTTCTTGGGGTCGCTCACTAGCTTGTCTTTGTCCTGTGTATCTCGTTTGGTGCAGTGATCGCATCCTCCGCACGGCAGTCTTGATAAGCTATCTGCATTCATATGTTTTCTGCCTGGACGATGTTGTATCTTGAGATCATATGTACCAAGGGTCTCCATCCATCTAGCCATCTGCCCCTCGATATTTTTGAAATTTAAAAGCCAGGTTAGTGCTCCGTGGTCTGTGCGTACCACCGTGGGTACACCATATATGTAGTGATGAAAGTGTTTGACAGCTTCTACCACTGCAAGTAGTTCTTTCCTCGTGATGCAATAGTTACGTTCTGCCTTTCCTAAGGCTTTGCTGTAGTAGGCAATCACTCTCTCATTGTCACCTTCGACCTGGGACAAAACCGCTCCAATACCTACTCCACTGGCGTCGGTGTCCAATATGAAGTTGTCCCTGGTTAAGGGATACGCTAGAATGGGTGATGTTATGAGCTTCTGCTTCAATGTGGCAAAAGCTTCTGCACATGCATCGTTCCACAGGAACGTGAGTCCCTTTTCTGTCAGTCGATGTAATGGTTTTGCAATATCTGCAAAGTTTCTCACGAATCTTCTATAATAAGAACATAATCCCAAGAAACTACGGACATCGTGGACCGTCTTCGGCACAGGCCAGTCTCTAACCACTTCTATCTTCTTTGGGTCAGTGGCAATTCCGTCTTGAGATACCACATGTCCGAGAAACTCCACCTTATGTTTAAATATGTGACATTTCTTTGGTGACAATCTTAACCCTGCGCTTTCTATACGGCTTAGTACCTCTGATAGACGTTGTCGGTGTTCTTCAAAACTGTCACCGAACACGATGATGTCGTCTATATACAATAGACATGTCTCCCAGTGTAATCCGGAAAGTATAATCTCCATCATCCTCTCGAAGGTAGCTGGTGCATTACACAAGCCAAAAGGCATTACAGTAAACTGGTATAGGCCGCACGTTGTCGCAAATCCCGTCTTCTCGGCGTCTGCTCGGTCCATGGCTACCTGCCAGTAGCCGCTAGCCAGGTCCAAGGTCGTAAACCATCTGGAGCCTCTGAGTGCATCCAACGACTCGTCTATTTTCGGAAGAGGATAGCTATCCTTGTAGGTAAGATCGTTTAAACGTCTGTAGTCCACACAGAACCGAGTGCTGCCATCCTTCTTTTTAACGAGCACTATCGGTGATGACCATGGTCCGTAGCATGGTTCTATTATCTTTTGAGCCAACATCTTCTGGACCTCACTTTTCACTTCATCCCTCTTGGATATAGGGAGCCTCCTTGGTGCTTGTTTAATTGGTCTGGCTTCCCCCGTGTTGATCGTATGACGAACTACTGAGGTTCGTCCTAAGTCCTCCTTGGACTGGGCAAACACACTCTTGTGCTTGATAAGTAGAGACCGCAATGCCTGTTCTTCATTTGCACTAAGTCCGACCTTACTGGATTCCCATAGTTCTTGCAAATGTGAAGGAAGTTCATCGGTCTTGGAGGTTGAATCACCAGGCCCTATCTCTTCAATGTCGCCCACAGTATGACAAGATGCCACATGTGTGTTTGCGTATAAAATCTGATCTTTGTCAGTAAGGTTCATCACTCTTACAGGCACATGGCGGCAGCTAGGGTCTACTACTGCTTTAGCAACCAACAGTCCCTTCTGCAAGGGCGCAACTGTCTGGTCTACCATGCCCCTGGTCACATGAACCGCATCGCCTTGTATCTTTGCTGGAACAATCATTTCCGATTCACGTGGAACTACTATGTTCTCTGCTACCGTTATCCGGAATACTGATGGCATATTACTTTCTAACATACACGGTACTTTCAAACCATCTATCGTTAACGTCTGCCGTCCCATGTCGATTTGGCAATTGTTACGATGAAGAAAGTCATGTCCGACAACAGCCGGAACTTCTATGTCTGCGACAACCATTTCTTGTTGGAACTCTGTACCGTTAATCGCAATAGTAAAGGTTGCCTTCCCTTGCAACTTGACTAGACCTCCATCTGCCATCCGAATACTGGTATTGGTATCTTCTAATGTTGGTCGGTCTTCTTTGCGCAATGCTTCATATTGGTTTGGATGTAAAACGGTCAACGTAGAACCCGTGTCAACGAGGCAATTAACATCTCTACCACATATCTGAACTAATACAAATAATCCATCCTGATTCAAAGTGCTCACATCTATACATTCTGTCTCTACATTGGGTCTTTGTCTTCCCACTTTAGCTGAGGTGTGACCCGCCTCCTCAGCTACTGACAGTTTTCCTGGTTCTTGTTGTATGACGGCCCTGGCCTCGCCGGCATTTTC
>JBEVXV010000063.1:0-18621 GCA_040505915.1 Sedimenticola sp.
CCGTAGCCGAGCTCTTTCATCAACTTGGTCGGTGCATTTCTTAGATGAATAGGGACTGGGTGACTCACAGACGCTTGGACATCTTTCATCGCTGCTTTATAGGCCATGTAGACGGCGTTGCTCTTGGGGGCGGATGCGAGATAGAGCACCGCTTGGGCTATCGCCAACTCCCCTTCCGGGCTACCCAGTCGCTCCTGGGTCTCCCAGGCACTGAGTGCCAGGGTCAATCCACGGGGGTCAGCGTTACCTATTTCCTCCGAGGCCATACGCACTACCCGCCTTGCGATATAGAGTGGGTCACAACCTCCATCGATCATTCGGCAGAACCAGTAAAGCGCGGCATCTGGTGCTGAGCCTCTCACCGATTTATGCAGTGCCGATATCTGGTCGTAGAAGGCCTCACCCCCTTTATCGAAGCGGCGCAGATTACCAGAAGCCACCTCCTCCACCGCCTTGTTTGAAATTATCTTTTCATCTGAGAGATCGGCAGCAATCTCAAGCAAATTGAGGCCGCGGCGGGCATCACCATCGGCGGCTTCTGCAATAAGTTGCCGTGAGGCCGCAGTCAACTCCCGCCCACTCAAACCGCGCTCACTATCCGTCAGCGCTTGGTCGATGATCCTCTCCAGCTCCTCACTTCCCAGACTTTTCAGTACATAGGTCCTGGCGCGGGAGAGCAGTGCATTATTGAGCTCGAACGAGGGGTTCTCTGTAGTGGCGCCAATAAACACCACGGTGCCATCTTCGACATGAGGTAGAAAGGCATCCTGTTGGGATTTGTTGAATCGGTGCACCTCGTCGATAAAGAGAACGGTAGGTCTGCCGTCCGCTTGCTTCACCTGACGCGCCAGCTCTACAGCAGCACGTATATCTTTTACCCCGGAGAGTACCGCAGAGAGGGTGATGAACTGGGCACCAGAGTGTCTGGCAATGAGGCTGGCAAGTGTCGTTTTTCCGGTACCGGGAGGCCCCCAAAAGATCATCGAGTGGAGACGATCTGACTCAATCGCCATCCGTAGTGGCTTTCCTTCGCCAATGATATGTGACTGCCCCATGAATTCATTGAGGCTCCGTGGACGCATACGGTCGGCAAGGGGGCGCGTCAGTTCACCGCCTTTTTCGTTAAATAGATCCTTGCTTGTCACGGTTACTGATCATAGCGGTCGAAAAAGTGCGGCGGCTGGTAGAAAAAAAAGCTGCTCCCTAACTGGGGGTTGTGTTTGATATCAAAGAACTGAAAGCGGGTCACTTGGCCGAACTTATCCGCCATCTCCATGCGCTGCATCTCATTATTGGAGAACGCCAACAGGATGCGGGTAAACTGGCTCTCTTCCTCCCTTGGTATCAATTCAACCCAGGCAAACCCCTGGCTATCACCGATGTCGATAATCTCAAAATGGTTTTCCACCGGTTCACCGCTGATCAGCAGCATTGCCGGTGTCCCTTTCAGTGCGGTGCTTTGAGACTGTACGCTCACCTGCTCCAATTCGGGGTCGATTAGCCACACCTGCCTGCCATCGGCGATGATCTGCTGAGCCTCCGGCTCGGTATAGTCCCAGCGAAACTTCCCCGGCTGTTGCAGATAGAAATCACCTTGAGAGCGGAGTGCCTTCTGCTGATCTGAGCTCAATACTGTCTGTTCAAAGCCCGCCTGAAATGTGGTGAGATGAGCCAGAAAACTGTTCATCTGTTCAACACCGCTGGCCGCCACGGCCGGCATGGATAAGAGCAGTGCTGATACAATAGCTGACAGTTTATAAAGAGAGCGGTTATATATGTTCAATCTTGTTCATCCTAGGTTCAATCCTTGGGTGGCGGTGGTGCCAGCACTTCACGATTACCATTACTCTGGGCCGTTGAAACAATACCGATCCGCTCCATCTCCTCGATAAGACGGGCCGCTCTGTTGTAGCCAATTTTCAGGCGGCGCTGTACACCAGAGATGGATGCACGCCGTGACTCGGTGACAATCTGTACCGCCTCATCATAGAGCGGGTCGGCATCTTCAACATCAGCGCTCTCCCCGGATAGACCGGGAATAGCCTCTAAAGGTTCCTGCACCACGGCTTCAATATAGTCTGGCGCTCCGGTCTGTTTCAGATAGTTCACTACCCGGTGTACCTCATCATCATCAACAAAAGCGCCGTGTATCCGCTGTGGAATATTCCCGCCGGGAGGCAAGTAGAGCATATCGCCGTTACCCAGCAGATGCTCCGCTCCCATCTGGTCGAGAATGGTGCGTGAGTCGATACGCGATGAGACCTGGAAGGCGATACGAGTGGGAATATTGGCCTTGATCAGGCCTGTGATGACATCAACAGAGGGACGCTGGGTCGCCAGTAGCAGATGAATACCCGAAGCGCGTGCTTTCTGCGCCAGACGTGCAATCAACTCCTCCACCTTCTTGCCTACCACCATCATCATATCCGCCAGCTCATCGATCACTACAACAATAGAGGGCAGTGAGCTAAGCTCCGGTATCTCTTCGTCTTCTGCCAGAGGGTCGGGTTGAAACAGCGGATCGACTATCGGCACACCGCGCTTCTGCGCGTCGGTGACTTTCTTATTGAAACCGGCAATATTACGCACCCCCAAGGCCGACATCAGGCGGTAGCGCCGCTCCATTTCACCGACACACCAACGCAGCGCATTAGCAGCCTCCTTCATGTCGGTGACGACAGGGGTCAACAGATGCGGTATTCCTTCGTAGACCGAAAGCTCCAACATCTTCGGATCTACCATAATCAGCCGTACCTCTTGTGGGGTCGACTTATAGAGCAGGCTGAGGATCATAGCATTAATGGCAACTGATTTACCGGAGCCGGTGGTACCAGCGACCAGCGCATGGGGCATCTTACCGAGGTCCGCCACCGAGGGTTTACCGGAGATATCCTTACCCAAGGCCAGTGTGAGAGACGACTTGGCCACATCATAGGCCTCCGAGCGCAACACCTCACTGAGAAACACCATCTCCCGCTGCTCGTTGGGTATCTCTATGCCAATTACCGATTTACCTGGAATCACCTCCACCACCCTGACACTGATGGTGGAGAGTGCCCTGGCCAGATCCTTCGACAGACCGGTAACCTTGCTCGCCTTGGTTCCCGGTGAAAGCCTCAGCTCAAACAGTGTGATTACCGGGCCGGGCAATACCGCCACCACTTCAGCCTCAACACCAAAATCCTTAAGCTTGATCTCAACCTTGCGGGAGATCGCCTCCAGCGCCTCGTTGGAGTACCCCTGGCCACTGTGCTTGGCATCATCCAGCAGCGCCAAAGGCGGCATTCCACCCTCATCGGCATCAGGAATGAACAGAGGTACCTGACGCTCTTTATCAACCCGCTCACTGACCTTAACCTCATGTATCCCCGGCTCGATTTTTACTGGTGAGCGTTTTGCCCTTTTCTTCTTATCCGCTTTAAGCGTTTCGCTACGCTGCTTTTTCAGCTCCCGCGTCCGACGTGACTCCATAATTCTTGCACGGGCATGGCCGACAGAGTAAAAGAGCGCGATCACCGCTCCACCTATTCGGTCCATCACCGCTAGCCAGGAGATGCCGGTAAAAAGAGTAAAGCCGGAGAGCGCCAGCGCCAACGTGAGCAGAGTGGTACCGGCGGAGTTGAGTATCGGAATCAGGCTGTGCTGAAGAAACTCCCCTAAAATACCTCCCGCCCCGGTTCCATCAGGCAGAGGCAAGGTGATATGAGAGAGATGAATTGCCGCCAGCGTGCTACCGGCAGCCAGGGTCAGGAAGAAGCCAACCCAGCGCAGTGCCAAAAGATGAGCATTGACGCTATTAACCGGGTTGCGTTCTTGCAACACCAGCCAGCCTACCCAGCCGACCATCATGGGAAAAAGATAACCCAGAAGCCCGAACAGATTGAGAAAGACATCAGCAAACCAAGCACCCACCGGCCCACCGGCATTGATGGCGTGGACTCTCGGCCCTGAATAGGACCAGCCAGGGTCGCCCGCAGAGTAAGTGATCAGTGAAAGCATCAAATAGGCCACTACGGCAATAAGCAGCAACAGCGCGCCTTCACGCAATCGCCGTTTTGCCAGGGAATGCGACTCTACTATCTCATCTGTGCGACTGGCTTGAGCCAAACTACTCTCCATTAAAAAATAGTAACTATTCAGCTATACCCATTATTGGTCTGTTTTCACCAGGGGCCGGAGCCGATTACCCACATCCAGGTGAGCAATCGACACCGGCCCAAAATTCAGCTGAATAGTTACAAAAAATATTTCAAATTATATAGTTAGCTTACTAACTTAGTCTAATTTCATAATATTGAAAGGTATCATGCCACACCTCAGGTCTAGAAATCATCCCAATGCGCCACTTTACCCTCCGCACCACATTACGTAGTATCTGGGCTATTTGAAACTGTGGCTCACTTCTGCGCGCAATAACGTCTTTCTTCATAGGCCTTCGCTGTAATCCATTCGGATATCCACCTTGTGGTATCACCCGCTTATGGATCGCTGTGAATAGGCCGTAGAGAGAGCGATAAGAGATTCCGCTGAATAACGCCAACTAACCGTTCTCTATATGGAGTGATTATACATGAGCGAAACCAAGCATTGCCCCCTGTTAATTCTCGGTTCCGGCCCTGCCGGATACACCGCCGCCGTCTATGCAGCACGGGCCAATATGAATCCAGTTCTTATAACGGGTATGCAGCAGGGCGGTCAGCTCACCACCACTACTGAGGTTGATAACTGGCCGGGTGACACCGATGGCGTTCAAGGCCCAGAGCTGATGGATCGCATGCTGAAGCATGCCGAACGATTCGATACCGAGGTGATTTTCGATCATATCCATACCGCCAACCTCACAGAGCGTCCATTCAAACTTACCGGTGATCAGGCCGAGTATACCTGTGATGCACTGATTATCTGTACCGGCGCCTCTGCTCAGTACCTGGGCATGGAGTCAGAAGAGGCATTCAAGGGGCGTGGCGTTTCCGCCTGCGCCACCTGTGACGGTTTCTTCTACCGCAACCAAAAAGTGGCCGTTATCGGTGGTGGAAACACCGCCGTGGAAGAGGCCCTCTACCTCGCCAATATTGCCGAAGAGGTGGTAGTGGTTCATCGCCGCGACAAGTTCCGCTCTGAGAAGATTCTTGCAGACCAGTTGATCCATAAAGGTGAAACCGGCAACGTCACCCTCGAATTGGACAGCGTACTTGATGAAGTGCTGGGTGATGACTCAGGTGTTACCGGTATGCGGATCAAAAATGTCAAAGACGGCTCAACCAAAGAGATCGACCTCATGGGGGTCTTTATCGCCATCGGACATAAACCGAACACCGAACTGTTTATCGGTCAGTTGGATATGGAGCACGGCTACCTCAAAGTGCAGGGCGGCATGGAAGGCAAGGCAACCCAAACCAGTATTGAGGGGGTATTTGCTGCCGGTGATGTCACAGACCATGTCTACCGTCAGGCCATCACCTCTGCCGGTACCGGCTGTATGGCTGCACTGGACGCCGAGCGCTATCTGGATGCTCTGGAGTCTTCCGACTGAGCGATTGACAGGCTTTAATTGCAGAGAAGTGGTGCATGGATGCACCGCTTACAAAGTTCACAATTAACTATTCAGCTTCAAATGCCAAGAGGTGCGATGGCATCGGGAGTTGATTGGTTTCCAATCGAGTCACATTTTATGGCGCACCTCCCTGTAGGAGTGCTTTCTCGAAGCGCGATGGATAGTTGCACTATGGTGGTTGTTTCTTCGCGGTCCAAGAGACCGCTCCTACAGTAAAGTCGGAGTCCGATACTGAAGAGTTATTAACTGATCATTTGAGCAACACCGTAATTGTTCTTCCCCTCTCTCTTTACATCATACATGGCGCTGTCGGCACCTTTCACCAAGGCTTCCCGTGTCTTGCCGTGGTCTGGGTATACAGCCACTCCAACACTGGCGCCAACCACCATTTCACACCCTTCGAACATGCAAGGCTGACTTACCACTTTGATTATCTTGCTTGATATCCGCTCGCTATCGATAGTTGTTGTAATGCCATTGAGGATAACCAGGAATTCATCACCACCTACGCGAGCCACGGTATCTACTTCGCGGACAAGTATCGATAAGCGGTGTGCCACCTTCTTGAGCAGGTTATCTCCCGCTACATGACCGTAGGTATCATTTATCTTCTTGAATCCATCCAGGTCGATGAATAGCACTGCCATCTGGCTCTTATCCCGGTGGGCCGCAGCAATAGCCGCGTCCATTCGATCTTCTGCCAGACGCAGAGTGGCAAGGCCGGTCAGTGCATCGTGAGTGGCTAGACGATGGATCTTAATCTCTGCTGCTTTGCGCTCGGTTATATCGTTCCACGAACAGAATATGGCTCTCTTCCCTCGGTATGGAATACGAGTCAGGGAGACCTCCACTGGAAAAACCGTGCCGTCCCGTTTACTGTGCGCCCATTCGAAACGGTGATAACCGTGCTCCAAGGCATGGTCTATCATCACCTCGGCCTTATCATGTGATGGCAAGCCATCGGGCTGAAACTCGGGAGACAATTTCCATGGTGGCATATTGACCAACTCAGTCGGTCCGGCATATCCCAGCAAACGGGCGGCAGCCTTATTACACATAGTAAAGCGATTGTCCTCTATGACCCACATAGGATCCTCCGAGGCTTCAAAGATAATACGGTACTTCTCTTCGCTCTCCCCCAGTCGCCTATTGGTTTCATTCAGCTTCTCATTGGTCCTGCCGAGATCGGCGGTACGCTCTTTGACACGTCGCCGCAGAATCATGTTCCATGCCAGAATAACACCTACAGCCAACACCATAAAAGCGGCAATCAGTACCATCAATTGCTTGCGGGACAACTGCCACCAAGCCCGCTGTGCTATGTCAAAGCGCACCCACTTATTTAAAATAGTGCTACGCTCTTCATCACTGATCAGTGTCAATCCTTTGTCCATGATCCGTTGTAGTATGGTCCAGTCTTTACGTACCGCCAGCGCCAGACGGTAGTAGTAGCCAGACTCTCCTGCCACCTTGAGGTTACCTATACCCTCCTGTTCTATGTAGTAGATGGAAGTTGCCAGGTTGCCTACCATCGCATCCACTTCACCAAAGGAGACCTTGCGCAAGGCACTACTGATATCCACTGCAACATCGAGCTGTATATCTGGGTAGTTGTTTAGGATGAAGTCATGGGCGGCATAGCCGGAGACCACGGTCACCTTTCTGCCGATCAGATCCGGCATGCTCAAGATCGTCTCCTCGTCACGCCGTGTCATAATGACAGCGGGCACATCTATCATGGGCTTGGTAAAAGACATATATTCCAGCCGTGACGCTGTCGGGCTCGCAGCTGCCCACATATCTATTTTACGGCTACGAGCCTGAGCAATAGCCTGACCCCAGTTTTCAAGATGGACAATCTCAAACCGTATACCTATTTTCTCTTCCAATAGTCGCACATAGTCAGCAGCCAAACCGCGATATGCACCACTGGCATCGAAGTATTCGATAGGCGGGAAGTCGGGGTCAGGGGCAATGCGTATAGTAGGGTGTTCTTTCAGCCAAGTTTGCTCCTGCTGGGTGAACAGGGCCTTGCTACGATTAATCTGGATACTTCCTACAGGCAGCTTGACTGAATCGATATCAAAATGATCCATCTGAACACGGTCAAACATCAGCTGGTTGGCACCTGTTTTGAGCACAGGGACTTCAGACACCGGTTTGCCGTTAAGAATCTCCTGCATCAAACGGGCTGCTGTCTTGCCTTGGTAATAACCGCTGATGACCCGGCCACCGACAATGCCATGGCCTACGCGAAAGTCGAGCATGCCGTAGGCCGGTGCTTTGGTGGCGGCAGAGATAAGCCGGGTACTGTCAGCCGGCGAATAGAAGAGATCGTCGCCATCACGATAGTAGTTCCCCAGGATGACCAGACTCTCCCCTGGCAAGGCCGCCAGTTGCCGTTCCAGATCAGCCATGGGTAGTTTTTCCGCATAGCTGACGGGGATCGTCAACTCCATAGCTTCCAGCTGATCAGTTATGCCCCTGTTCCAGGCACGCCCGGTTGGCAGATAGTCGTTAATAACAAAAATCTGTCGGGTATTCGGATGCAGTTTCAACGCCAGGGACACAGTCCCGGCGGCATCAAAATACTCTGGCACACCGGTAAAATTTGGGTGGCCGTCTAGCTGCTCATCTTTGAAGAAATTGACGCCGCAGAATACTACCGGTACACCGGGGAACAGCTCTTCGCCGCGGCGGCGCATAAAGTTGAAAGCATTATTATCGGAGGCGAGTATGGCACTGAAGTTGTGGGCAGCGTATTTGTCTCGCAGAAAGGTCAATATCTGCTGCTCATATTCGGGGGTAAAAGGGATACGTTTGGTATCCATATACTCCGAAAATACGTCAATATTTTTCTCTTGGGGTTGCAGTACTTCGCGTACACCGCGCTCTACATCACCCACCCAGATCATACTTGAGTGATAGGAGTTGAGGATCAGCACCTGCCGACTCTTCTCTGGTGCGCCCCAAGAGATCTGGCATGAAACCATTATCAGAATTAATAGAAGGCCGCGCAGCAATCTAGCTGATCTCTTTGCCTGCCTTATCATCCCCACGTTTCCCTTCAGCGCTTGGGGTCGGAATCGATTGCGGTGAAAACTGTGTGATTTTCCAGAAATTTACTGCTATCGACAGCGACCCAATGTTTAATTAACCCCACAATTACCGCAAATCTTCAATGTAAGCAAGAGGAATACCCATGTATTATAGATGGCTCTGAATAAAAATCCTGTCGATAAAAAAATCGAAGAGATCAGCGTCGCAGAACCCGCATCCAGCGCCAGAAATTGAGTAGCCCAACCAGCGAACCCGCAACGTAGGTGAGTGCTGCGGCACGCAATATCTGTTCGGTAGGCCGTATCTGCTGCTCTTCGAGGTAGCCCTCTTTTAGCAGCGGCAAGGCTTTGTTAAAGCTGGCATCCCACTCCACCGGTAGAGTAACTAACTGAACCAGCAGACCCAGCCCCATCACCATAAAGGCGGCGACTACAGAGATTAATCCGACCCAGGGGGTGCGGCTTACCAGTGAGAGAAAGGGGGCGGCAAATAGTAGAAATGAGCCAAGCTTCTGCCCTACGCCTACAACAACCGCTAATCGGGTACGCCAGCGAAATAGTGGCTCGCCCAGGGCATCCTGCAAAGCGTGCCCTACCTCGTGAGCGGCAGTGCTGATAGCGGTGAGTGTGCGCCCGTCATACTTATCTTTGGTCAGCCGCACCACCTTGGCAATGGGATCATAGTGATCGCCTTGATCAGTGACTTCCACCGTCACCACTTCCAACTCAAAACGCTTCAATAGATGGCGCGCCAACTCAGCACCAGTCCCAGGGAAGTTCTCTTCTACCTTTCGGTTGTGGCGTGCCATCACTCTATTCACCCACCATTGGGGCACGACCAGAAGAAGAAGTAACAAGATGATTATTATGATCAGATGCATCGTTTATCCGGATAATCAGTTATCCATGGGTGACTATTAAGCGGCCCTTATTACAAAGGTATTTTTACCTGAGGATCGGCGTCGATTACGGTAAGGTTGCGGAAATCAGACAGTTTCCCGCCACAATGCTTCCGCTCCCAGCTCACGCGCCTTACCCACACCCATGTGTGCAATCGACTCCGCCCCCAAGCACCTGTCTACTCACTACTCACTTCGCGCTCCAAAACAAAACTACTGAGCATAATCTCCTGGGCACGATCAAGATCGACAAAACGAACTCCGGTAGAGTATCTCGAGTCCTCAGGATCATCAGGGGCACCCTTGAGATTTCTGCTACAGACAACCGCCTTCAGCTCCAGGCTCTCCTCAGCACCACAGACGTTCATGTGAAAGCCGATATCAATTTTCTCATTCGGTTTGCCCAGGGGATCGACACTCTCTAGCCTGGCCCCCGTCATACTGAGATCCTTCAACAGCACTGGCTGCCAATTTTCATCGGTATCCTGATCGCGGCTGTTGTGAACAAAGCCGGATATATTGGTATCCACCCGTTGTGCGTTACGGACGGCAATGCTCTCTATCTCATTCGGATAACTGAGATGCAGGTGGGGATAAGGTTTTACCGCTGTCATAATCACAGTTGAGACAAAACCGTAGATATGGCTGCCTTTTAGCAGACGCACTGCAAAGCGGTGCCCCTCTTTCAAAAAAAGCACTTTTCCATCGACAATGGGTGAGGTGACCAAGACACTGTTTCCTGGCAGATAACCGATCAGTACAGCACTGTACCTATCTTCACTGTCAGCTGAAATGCGCTGTAATTGCAGTATACTGCCAACATGCAGGTTGAGGTGGTCTTCCGTCATTGGATACCCTATTTTCTATTGCAAAACATTGACACAGTGTGTGCCGGATGATGACTAATTTAAACCCATGTTACGGAACTTAACAGTTCTCAGAGTAATTTAATTATTGAAAAGAGTGCTTCTATACAAGTTTCTCTCTAACCTAATAGTAGTGATCTGATGCTCCAGCTGTTAAATCCGAATGATCCCAATGCACCCTTCCCTCCTGTATCAGTGGCGGAAAGGGAGCCTAATGGTCTATTGGCTATAGGTGGCGACCTCTCGCCAGAACGATTACTCAATGCTTATCGTCACGGTATATTTCCTTGGTACTCAGATGATCAGCCGATACTCTGGTGGAGCCCTGACCCCAGGATGGTTCTTTTCCCCGAGAAGATTAAGATCTCCAGAAGCCTGCGAAAGAGTCTGAAAAACCGCCCCTTCAGGGTCACCTTTGATCACGCTTTCGAGCCAGTGATACGGGCCTGTGGGGATCCTAGAGGTGATGGGCAAGGTACATGGATAACAGAGGAGATGATCGAGGCTTACTGCCTACTCAACGGCTTGGGCTACGCACACTCAGTCGAGGTGTGGTTGGATGACCGCCTCGCCGGGGGACTCTATGGTGTTGCCATCGGTGGGGTTTTCTTTGGCGAGTCGATGTTCAGCCGACAAAGCGATGCCTCAAAAGTGGCCCTCGCCCACCTATCGAAACTAATCTCACTGAGGGGATACGGGATGATCGATTGTCAGATCCACTCGGCCCATTTGGGCTCTCTTGGTGCCGAGGAGATCCCTAGAATTGAGTTCAGTCGACTACTTGAACAGTGGTGTATGGCACCGGGGTATCCCGGCTCATGGCACGATATAGTAGCGCTACCCTTTAATACCTAAGCGCCTCATGCAACTCTATATATCACCCTCACACCCCTGCTCATACCTCCCTGAGAGGGAGGCAAAGACGCTGTTTATCGACCCCGATGCAGCTAAAAATAGTGAGCTCTACGGTATGCTTATCGATATCGGTTTTCGCCGCAGTGGCGATATGATCTATCGACCAAAGTGCGATCAGTGTGACGCTTGCAGATCAATCCGTATTCCGGTCAAAGATTTCCAACCACGACGAATTCAGCGTCGAATCTGGCGCAAAATTGAAGCGGATATAGAGGTAATAGAGCAGCCTGCCACTTTTAATCCTCAACACTTTGAGCTCTTTCGCAACTATATCAATACACGCCACGGTGACGGTGAGATGGCGGATACCTCTGAGGAGGGGTATATCCGCTTTCTTGGTGAGCACTGGGGTGAAACACGGTTTCTTGAGTTTTGGCGTGCTGGAAAATTGATGGCGGTGGCAATCATCGACCGGGTTCCCCAGGGCCTATCGGCAGTTTATACTTTTTTTGATCCCGAGTTCTCCCACCTAAGCCCTGGAGTGTATATCGTTTTGTGGCAGATAGCCGAGTGTAAACGTCAACGGCGGCCATGGCTCTATCTTGGCTACTGGATAGGTGACTGTAGAAAAATGGCCTATAAAACGGATTACCGACCATTTCATGTATTTATAGATGACGATTGGCAAGCCTATTCAGAAATATCCTCGATACCTTCAGTAGATTGACCAGAAAAATAGGGTGTTTTCCGAAAAACACTTGCCTTATTCTATGATTCGCCGATAATGGCGGGCTTATTCAAGAGGCCTTGAGTGGATTCCGTTTAGTTCAGGAGTTCTTTGTGGGCTTTGCACTCTTCACTACAGCGGGTAAGCAGGAAACCGAATGGCAAAAGAAGACTTTATCGAGATGGAAGGGACTGTGATTGAGACACTTCCCAACACCATGTTCCGTGTTGAGTTGGAGAATAGTCACGTTGTGACAGCTCACATCTCAGGTAAGATGCGCAAGCACTACATCCGTATCCTCACCGGTGACACGGTCACCGTCCAGTTGACGCCTTACGATCTGAGCAAGGGTCGAATCACTTACCGCGCCCGCTGAAATTCATTAAATAACCCGAACTCCTCTTCGATAGAGCCGTGCCCCCACGGGCGGTTAATTTTCGCTGATATCGAACGTCAGCTCTCCGTCAGCTACCGCGACACGGACCAATCCACCCGCTGAGAGCTTACCAAACAGTACCTCCTCTGCCAGTGGTTTCTTAATCTTCTCCTGGATCAGACGCGCCATCGGTCGGGCACCAAGCGCCTCATCATAACCGTGCTTGGCCAACCAGCTTTTGGCTTCAGGTTCGATGACCAATGATACCCGCTTCTCATCCAACTGCCCTTCCAGTTCAAAGATGAACTTATCCACGACATGCTTGATCACATCGAACGGCAGAGATTGGAACTGAATGGTCGCGTCCAGACGGTTGCGGAACTCAGGTGAGAAAAATTTCTTGATCGCTTCCATGCCATCGCTGGAGTGATCCTGTGCGGTGAAGCCTATAGAGGGGCGCGACATCTCGGAGGCACCAGCGTTAGTGGTCATGACGATCACTACATTACGGAAGTCTGCCTTACGGCCGTTATTGTCGGTGAGGGTGCCGTGATCCATCACTTGCAGAAGCAGATTGAATACGTCTGGGTGGGCCTTTTCGATCTCATCGAGTAGCAGCACCGAGTGAGGATGCTTGCTCACCTCTTCGGTCAACAGACCTCCCTGATCGAAACCAACGTACCCCGGCGGCGCACCGATCAGGCGGGATACCGTATGTCGCTCCATATACTCAGACATATCAAAGCGGATCAGCTCAATACCGAGTATACGGGCCAGTTGTCGGGTTACCTCGGTTTTACCAACACCGGTTGGGCCGGAAAAGAGGAAGGAGCCGACAGGTTTCTGTACATTTCCCAGTCCTGAGCGACTCATGCGGATAGCCGCCGTCAACGAGCTGATCGCTTGATCCTGGCCAAATACCACCAACTTCAGATCACGCTCCAGGTTGCGCAGTGCCTCCACATCAGAGACCGAGACATTTTTGGGTGGAATCCGTGCAATCTTGGCGACAATCGCCTCGATATCGCTGACGCTGATACTCTTCTTTCTCTTCGATTTCGGTAGCAGCTGAACATAGGCGCCCGCCTCATCGATCACGTCAATCGCCTTATCAGGCAGGTGTCGATCATTGATGTAACGGTCTGCCAACTCGGCAGCCGTGCGCAGTGCCTTGGGGTTGTATCGTATATTATGATGATCCTCAAAACGGCTCTTCAGCCCTTTGAGGATCGCAATGGTCTCTTCCACCGTTGGCTCGTTGACATCGATCTTCTGAAAACGCCGGGCCAGAGCCCGATCCTTCTCAAAAATACCGCGAAATTCCTGATATGTGGTAGAACCGATACATCTCAGTTCGCCAGAAGCGAGCACAGGTTTTATCAGATTGGAGGCATCCATGACGCCGCCCGATGCTGCACCGGCACCAATCACTGTATGGATCTCATCGATAAAGAGTATGGTGTCGGGCTCCTGCTTCAGTTGTGCCAGTACCGATTTGAGGCGTTTTTCGAAATCTCCACGATACTTGGTACCCGCGACAAGACCGCCCAGATCGAGTGAGTAGATGGTGCATCCCGACAGCACCTCGGGAACCTCTTTATCGACAATCTTCTTTGCCAGCCCCTCGGCAATGGCGGTTTTACCGACGCCCGCCTCCCCTACCAGCAGCGGATTGTTTTTTCTCCGTCTGCAAAGGGTCTGAACGGTGCGCTCTATCTCCATTTTGCGCCCAATCAGAGGGTCGATCTTTCCCTGTTTCGCTTGTTCATTAAGGTTAACGGCATAGCTCTCCAGTGGTTTCGGGGGAACCTCCTCCCCCTCTTGTTCCGTCCCCTCCTGAAACGGCTCTACCTCCTCCCCCGATTCATCATGAACCTTTGAGATACCGTGGGCGATATAGTTGACCACATCCAGTCGAGCCACACCCTGTTTTTGCAGCAGATAGTTAGCCTGTGACTCCTGCTCACTGAAGATGGCTACCAGCACATTGGCACCAGTAACCTCATCCCGTCCGGATGATTGAACATGAAAAACGGCCCGTTGCAGTACACGCTGAAATCCCAGGGTGGGGTGGGTCTCACCATCCGAGTCATCCGGCAGCAAGGGTGTTGTCTCATCAATAAATTGATCGATCTCCTTTCTCAGCGCCTCCATATTGACACCGCACGCCTTGAGGACTATGGCTGCCGCAGGGTTATCCAGCAGCGCCAGCAGCAGATGCTCCACCGTCATAAACTCGTGATTTTGCTGCCGCGCCCGCTTGAAGGCCTGACTCAGAGTAAATTCAAGTTCTTTGCTTAACATAGGCGACTACTCTTTGCTCTTAATTAACGCTGAAGTTAAACTTTTTCCATCGCACACAGCAACGGGTGCTGATTACTGCGGGAAAAATCGTTGACCTGGGCCACCTTGGTTTCGGCAATCTCTTGGGTATAGGTTCCACAAACACCAACGCCCCGAGTATGTACATGAAGCATCACCTGGGTTGCCTTCTCTCTCTCCATACGAAAAAAGGACTCCAGTACCTGAATCACAAACTCCATCGGGGTGTAATCATCATTCAGCAGAATGACCTTATACATAGGTGGTTTTGCCAGCTTGGGCTTCGCCTCCTCTAGCGCAACGTCATCATATGGATCGCTGTCAATTCTCTCGCTCATAGCGGGATTTTAGCCGAAAAACAGGCTCGGGGGGGAGGTTATTTACCATCCAAGTAATGTGGGTTGGTGATGCTGCGGTAACGGATTGCCAAAGCCTAACGGGGAATCCATATAATAGCTATAGATTTAGCTTGTTCAGTTTATTCTTATTTTATAATGTTAAAAACATCTTAATATTCAACTCGTTGACCACAGCATTCATCCGGTTATACTGTACTCCATAGCGATTTTACAAAAGTTATTTTGGGGCACCTAAATAACGTATATCGCTGTCGATTTTTCGTTGTAAGAGCAGAATAAAAGATAGCCTATCAGTCGCGAAAAACCGGAATCATCTCTGTAGAAGTACTTGGAGGAGTATGCGCTATGGCAACGATTGGAACCGTTAAGTGGTTTAACAACGCCAAGGGGTACGGATTTGTCACCCCCGAACAAGGTGAAACAGATATATTCATTCACTTTTCAGCCATTGTTATGGATGGCTATAAGACACTCAAGGAGGGTCAAAGGGTGCAGTTTGAATTAGAAGAGGGTCCTAAAGGGCTTCATGCAGCCAACCTACAGGAGGTGGCTCAAGCAGTAGCCGAAGCCTGACCAACTCCAAAACCTCCCTAACGGTATATAGGAGCCCCGCCCTCGGGGCGATGGGGTTTTGCAGAGTTTGTGCGATGTTCATCGTGGCGAGGGCGCCACTCCTACATGAAGCGTCTCAACGCTTCTTTGTTTTTTTCTTGCCTGAGGCGTGCCATGGGGTGCTCTTCTCTTTTGGCTTGCCCGATGCTTTAGCTCCTTTCTTTCCTACCCATTTACGCTCAGGACGCCCCTTCTTCGATATCTTTTTCTCACTGACTGTCTGCAACAGAGCATCGAGCTCTTTCTCATCCAGTTCCCGGTGACGACCAATCGACAGGCTGCTATCGAGAATGATGGGGCCATACCTCACCCGCTTAAGACGGTTGACCTTAACGCCGACCGCTTCCCAAAGGCGCCTGACTTCGCGTTTCCGCCCCTCCATGATCACCACATGGTACCAGCGGTTGGTGCCTTCCCCTCCAGACTCTACAATATCCTCAAAACGCGCAGGTCCATCCTCCAGCTCAACACCACTGACCATCTGTTGCAGCATCTCTTGGGTCACTTCACCATGAACACGAACCGCATACTCCCGCTCAACTTGCTGTGATGGATGCATCAGCTGATTGGCCAGGCCGCCATCGGTTGTGAATATGATCAGGCCACTGGTATTGATATCGAGTCGACCAACGGAGATCCATCTGCCGCTTTTGAGCTTGGGCAGACGCTTAAAAACAGTGGGTCGCCCTTCAGGATCATTTCGCGTAACTAACTCACCCTCTGGTTTGTTGTAGATGATCACCTGATGTTTCTGCTTCTTCAGACGCCAGGCACCCACAGGGCGATTTCCTAGCGTAATGCGGTCTTCTATAGTTACCCGATCACCCAATTTTGCCAGCTCACCGTTAACGGTGACCTCACCGGCTTCTATGCGCCTTTCGATCTCTCGCCTTGAACCCAACCCTGCATTGGCGAGCACTTTCTGTAGCCGTACACCAGAGGGAACCTCTGTTTTACTCATCCCGCTTTTGTTCTTCATCATCACTCTCTGTTAGCTCATCGGTGAGGGCTTCGTCAGCCGGTACTTTTACCGCATCGCTCTCTTCCGATACTTCAACCTCGTCTACAGCCTCACCCGCGTCACTCTGACTCTCGGGCGGTTCGCCTGTCTCAGTTAGGATCGAATCCTGTTTACCGTTATCACCGCTATCCGCCCCCACTTCACTCAATTCCAGCTCGCGGTTAATCGAGTCAAAATCTCTGATCTCCTGAAGTGTCGGTAGATCGCTCAGCCCCTTAAGAGAGAAGTAGTTGAGAAACTCCCTTGTGGTTGCGTAAAGAGAGGGCCTGCCGGGGACATCACGTTGACCCACCACCCTAACCCACTCCCGTTCGAGCAGGGTCTTGATAATTTGACTACTGACACTAACGCCTCTGACATCTTCGATTTCACCCCGGGTAACCGGCTGGCGATAAGCGATTAACGCCAAGGTTTCGAGAAGTGCCCGGGAGTAGCGCGCGGGTCGCTCCTCCCACAACCGTGACACCCAGGGAGAAAACTCAGAGCGGACGTTGATACGAAATCCACCACCCACCTCAACCAGCTCTATACCCCGCCCCTCATAATCTTCTCTCAGGGTTACAATCACCTCGCGCAGCATCTCCTTATCGGGACGCTCTTCTTCCAGAAAAAGTTCAAGAATGGCATCCAGGTTAAGAGGCGAACCTGCAGATAGCAGCGCCGCTTCAACAATCTGCTTCAGTTTTTCGTTAGCTGACATCAAGTTAACCCCAAAGTGGCAATGGTGGCACTCAGATACTTTTCAATATACATTAAATATTACTGGTAATAGTTTGTTTATATTAAATATAAACGTAAATATTCAGCTGGTGCTCGACTCCGACCCCTGGTGAAAACAGCCCAATAATAGCGATAGCTGAAAACTACCCACGTACCTTGAGGTGTATCGGGCCGTAGGGTTCCGCCTGTACCATTTCGATGAGTGCGTTCTTGATCAGCTCAAGGATGGCAAGAAAGGTAACCACCACCCCCTTTCGCCCCTCTTCAATATTGAAGAGCTGGGTAAACTCAGTGAAGCGCTCACTATTTAGCGTATCCAGTACCATCGACATGCGCTCACGTACCGACAGTGCTTCCATTTGAACATTGTGCCTGGTAAACATATCAGCACGTTGCAGCACCTCTTTAAGTGCGCGCATTAAATCCTTTAACTCGACATCCGGCGGCCGTCTCTGGTTTATTTTATCAGGCACATCGATCACGGATTGGAAGTAATCCCGCCCCATACGGGGTAGGTTTTCAATATCATCAGCCGCCTGCTTGTAACGCTCATACTCCTGCAACCGACGAATCAGTTCAGCGCGTGGGTCACCCTCTTCATCTTCAAACTCTTCCTGGCGTGGCAACAGCATACGAGATTTGATCTCCGCCAACATGGCGGCCATGACCAGATACTCTGCTGCCAGCTCCAGGCGTATGTCCTTCATCAGTTCGACATACTCCATATACTGAGCTGTTATTTCAGCGATAGGAATATCGAGAATATCAAGATTTTGTCGCCTGATCAGATAGAGCAGTAGATCGAGGGGGCCTTCAAAGGCGTCAAGAAACACCTCCAGAGCATCGGGAGGGATATAGAGATCCTTCGGTACCGTTGTCCAATTTTCGCCCTGAACAATGGCAAACGGCATCTCCTCCTGCTCTGGCCGGGTCTTCCCCTCTACTCTGGTCTCTTTTTCGGTCATTAGCGATAGAGCATGGACATGGCCTGACGCACCTCAGCCATGGTCTCCTGGGCCATATCCCGTGCGTCTTCATTACCTTCTGCAATAATGTTGCGTACCAATTCTGGCTGCTCCTCAAACTCCCTGGCCCGAGCCTGAATAGGTTTTAGCTCAGCAAGAACCGCATCGATGATTGGCTGCTTGCAGTCAACACAACCGATACCGGCAGATTTACACCCCTCCTGTACCCACGCCTTTATCTCATCACCTGAGTAAACTTTATGGAACTCCCATACAGGACAACGGG
>JBEVXV010000064.1:0-13902 GCA_040505915.1 Sedimenticola sp.
ACTCGGGATAGTCAGAAATATGTTTGATAACAATGTACTGGAAGATCTTCCTTTAGCTGCGTGACCCGTGTACTATTTTGTATTGCACCCGTTTGAATATGACCAGACGATGAGCTGGTAGGTAATCCCGCCGCCACACAAAAACCGCAGGTACTTCTTGACCTGCATTGGGGCACTTGTGGCTTTTATTCGGTTTGACGGGATATTGGAGTGGATTTCCACTGTTATACCGACAAGAGGCTGGGAAAGAAGTGCTTTGCGCTCGCTAAAATCAAAAAAATCATGTGAAGGTGATATTAATACATTGCTGGATGCAGTGAAATAGATTGATTTTGTGGGTTGAAATTCCTATCCATTATCCTTCAACGAGATTATCTATGCCCTAAACCAGTCTGAGAAGTTCCTGCTGGCCATCGTGATAGTCGATGGTGACGATCATGCCGGCCCGTACTACGTCAGAAACCCATTCAATAGTGAGCCTGATTTCGCGGTAGCGAGCATCAACTGTAGCCTTGACGACCTGCTCGCCAAAGCTGTCTCCGCGAATGCAGCCATTGGAGGGGTTATATGATTATCTGGCAATTATTGACATATTTTACCGAAATCCCAGATATAAACATAGCTAGAAATTGATCTATATGCTATTTTTGACAAATGATGTCATATTTAGCAATTAAAGGAGAGGCCAATGCTAATCGAATTTAGTGTGGCCAATTTTCGTTCGCTACAAGATCGCCAAACATTCAGCCTGACCAAGGCAAAAGGCGATGAGCTGGCTGAAACGAACACATTTACAGTGTCAGCAGTCAACGAGTTCGACCTGCTGCGATCCGCAGCCATCTATGGCCCGAATGCCGGAGGAAAATCCAATTTCTTGCGTGCGATGCAGACCATGAAAAAAGTCGTGTTGGAATCGGCAACGAGCCTGCAACGTGGTGACGAGCTTCCCATGACCCCGTTTCGCCTGAGCCAGGCAACAAGCCGCGCCCCAAGTGAATTCGAGGTCACGTTTGTCGTAAACCAGGTGCGCTATCAGTACGGGTTTTCAGCGGCGGAAGAGCGTATTCATGAGGAGTGGCTTCTGGCCTACCCAAAGGGCCGACCACAGAGATGGTTCGGCCGTGCCTGGAACGAGGAAAGCTATGCTTACGACTGGGAATTCGGCAACAATCTCAGTGGCGAAAAACAGCTCTGGCAGAAATCTACTCGTGACAATGCACTGTTTCTGTCAACTGCGGTGCAGCTCAATAGTGAGCAACTGCAACCGATCTATGACTGGTTCAATAACACTCTGCGCATGGCAAACCTGGGCGGTTGGACCCCCGATTTCAGTGCTTCATTATGCGAAAAGAGTGAAAAAACACAGGTGATGGATTTCCTGCATGCTGCCGATCTAGATATTGAGGATGTTCTATTTGAGAAAACGCCTTTTTATGCTAACTTGTTGTCAAGTGATATCCCGGAACAACTCAAAGATGTCATTGCGAAAGACTTGAAGGACAAGCAGATTCTCAAGATCAAAACCGTTCATAAAGGTGTTGATGGCAAGCCTGTAATCTTTGAGCTGGATGAGGAATCAGACGGTACGCAAAAACTGTTCTCCTTCGCTGGCCCTTGGATTGATTCCCTGGCCAACGGTTACGTGCTGTTTATCGACGAATTACATGACAACCTGCATCCCCGTCTGGTGCGGTTTTTGGTGCAGTTATTTCACAACAACGAGACCAATCCCAACAATGCCCAATTGGTCTTCACCACCCATGAAACATCTATCCTTAACCAGGATGTATTCCGGCGAGATCAGATCTGGTTCTGTGAAAAAGATGAAGACCAGGCCACCACGCTCTATCCTCTGACCGACTTCAGTCCGCGCAAAGGCCGCGAAAACCTTGAATTGGCCTATCTCTCTGGGCGATATGGCGCTTTGCCCTACGTCAGGCCATTGAGGAAAACTGGCTGATGGGCACGGACAATCTATTCCATAGAAGAAAGGGGAAAAATGCGGGAGATTTAGCGCGTCGCAAAGACCGCAGGGCACCTTATGCCAAGGTGCTGATTGTCTGCGAGGGTGAAAAGACAGAACCGTATTACTTCAACGGTCTGAAAGACCATTACGGCCTCAATAGCGCCAATGTGGAAGTCTCAGGTGACTGTGGCTCGGCCCCGAGCAGTATCTACAGCTATGCCAAGCAGCGCTACCGCGAAGAGAGAGATGCCGGCGATCCTTTTGATCGTGTGTATTGCGTATTTGATAAAGATACCCACACGACCTATCAACAAGCTGTCGATGACATCGCACGATCGACACCAAAGAGTACCTTCTTGGCCATCACTTCAGTGCCCTGCTTTGAGTATTGGCTACTCCTGCATTTCACCTACACCACAAAACCTTATGCAGCTTTGCCCGGTAACAGTGCTGGCCACCAGGTGCTGACTGAACTTACAGGCTACATGCCAGGTTATGCCAAAGGTGATGGCGACACCTTTTCGGCGCTCATTGACAAACTGGACTTCGCCAAGAGCAACGCGGCCCGTACCTTGCTAACCGCTACTGCGAACCACACTGACAACCCGACCACGTGCGTGCATAAGCTGGTGGAGTTTTTACAGAAGATTAAGAGTTAAGAATGGCGCAAATTAAAGCTCCCAAGAAGCTGATTGAAGTTGCCCTGCCGTTGGACGACATCAATGCTGCTGCCGCGTGCGAGAAATCCATCCGCCACGGCCATCCATCAACACTACACCTGTGGTGGGCACGCCGCCCCCTGGCCGCTGCGCGGGAGGTACTATTTGCACAGTTGGTCAACGACCCTGGTTATCAACGCGAGCTAGGCTTTGGCGTAAACAAAAAAGAAGCTGAGATTAAGCGTGAGAAACTGTTTCAAATAATCCGTGACTTGGTGAAGTGGGCGAACATCAACAACCAAGAGGTGCTCAAACGCGCCCGTGAGGCGATCTGGGAGAGTTGGCGTGAAACCTGCCATCTCAATCGTAACCACCCCCAGGCTGTCGAACTGTTCAATCCGGAGAAACTTCCCGCCTTTCACGACCCCTTTGCTGGGGGTGGTGCTATTCCGCTGGAGGCACAACGCCTCGGATTAGAGAGCTACGCTTCGGATCTCAACCCGGTGGCGGTGATGATCAACAAGGCTATGATCGAGATTCCGCCCAAGTTTGCTGGACAGAAACCGGTAGGCCCCATCCCTGAAGCGGACAAACACGATAAGAAGAAATCCACTAGAGATGCCCTTGAAGATTGGTCAGGCGCAAAGGGGCTAGCTGAGGACATGCGCCGTTATGGCCAATGGATGCGCGAAGAGGCAGAAAAATGTACTGGGCACCTTTACCCCAAGGTGAAGATAACCAAGGAAACCCTTGCACTCGGGAGACAGAATATCTGCGGTAACTATTCAGCTGGGTTCGGGTTCGGGGTCGATTGCGCCGTAAAAAGGTGCATTTTCCACCCATTTTGATGCAATCGACTCCGACCCCTGGTGGCAACAGCCCCAAAATCAGGTATAGCTGAATAGTTACTATCTGCGTTGAAAACCTTGCTAATGGCCTATTATTGACTATGACCTTCGCCTTGAGCTTGCACCTTCTGAGGCCAATTCAATTTGGCCAGACTATTTCAGAGATTCATTAACATGGGTAGCGTATTATGAATGCAGCAGCAGTGATGGACCCTCACCCGACAATCATCAGGCCAACGGATAAAATCAGTACGGCGGCACGCTTCATCATGGAGAAGCGCTATCGCAGTCTGCCTGTGGTCGATGAAAATGGCTGTTACCTGGGTGTTTTTGGTGTCAATTGCCTACTTAAACAGGTGTTACCCAACGCGGCATTGATCGAGAAGGGCTTAACTAATGTTTCATTTATTCACGACTCCCTGGCCGAGCTCCATGAACGGTTTAGAGAGTTTGGAAACCAGCCGGTATCGATATGTATAAGCAATGATATTAAGACGATAGCCCCTGATACGCCACTGATTGAAACACTGTTGCTACTCTATACCCATCGCGCCAGTATCCCGGTCGTCGAGCCGGGAAGTTGCAAACTGCTTGGTATGATCTCGTACTGGGATGTGGGCAAGAAAATTCTTGCCTCTTAGGAAAAAATAACAATGCGCGAAACAATGCTTTTTGGTTTCGATCCGGCTTGGTATGCCGGATTACTGTTTGTGGCGACCTATGTACTGGTGATGACAGAACGGCTCAATCGAGCGGTTGTATCCGTTACAGCAGCATGTCTGATGATAATCGGTGGCGTGCTGACCCAGCAGGCGGCGTTTGAGGGAGTAGACTTCAATACCCTGGGACTGCTCACCGGCATGATGATGATTGTTGGCCTGGCTAAAAACTCAGGCATCTTCCAATTTCTAGCCATCTGGTCTGCAAAGCGGGTCAAGGCCGATCCCTGGGGTATTCTGGTCATGCTGGTCATGGTGACGGCAGTGCTCTCGGCACTGCTAGACAACGTCACCACCGTACTGCTGATCGCCCCGGTTACTCTGCTGATCACCGATACGCTGAAGATTAACGCCTATCCCTACCTTTTTGCCGAGATATTTGCCTCCAACATCGGCGGTACCGCTACCCTGATTGGAGATCCACCCAACATTATGATCGGCTCTGCGGTAGGGCTTGGCTTCAATGACTTCTTATTCAATCTTGCCCCTGTGGTTGTGGTTATTCTGGCGGTCACCCTGCTTATCTTCTATCTCTTCTGGGGTCGTAGCCTACAGACAGATCCGGCTCTACAGGCAAAGGTGATGGAGTATCGTGAGCGTGATGCCATCACCGACCCACGTCTGCTAAAACAGTCACTAGCGGTGTTGTTCCTTGTTATGATGGGCTTTATTTTTGGACACGATTTGGGGCTGCAACCCGCTACCGTAGCGATGTTTGGTGCCTCACTGCTATTGATAGTACACAACCTCAAACACACGGCGGCAGAAGAGTCAGCATCAATTCACAAGACATTCTGCGAAGTGGAGTGGACCACACTCTTCTTCTTCATCGGCCTGTTTATTGTGGTCTACGGCGTGGAGCGTACCGGGCTTTTAGAGCAGATCGCTCATCACATTATCGAGCTTACAGGAGGTGATCGTAACGTCACCGCCATCTCCATACTCTGGGTCTCTGCCGTGGCCTCAGCCATTATCGACAACATTCCGTTTGTTGCCACCATGATTCCTCTGATCAAAAACATGGCGGCTACCTTTGGCACCAATGGGGAGTTGATGCCGCTATGGTGGTCACTTGCACTCGGGTGCTGTCTAGGAGGTAACGGCAGTCTTGTGGGCGCAAGCGCCAACCTGATTGTTGCTGGCTTTGCCGAACGCTCGGGCCAGCCGATTCACTTCGGCAAATTCATGCTGGGTGCTTTTCCGCTGATGCTGCTGTCGATTTTCATCAGCACACTCTATCTGCAGTGGCGATATTTCTGATCAGAATATTTGATGGGTGGAGTGCAGAGTCGTTAGAGGGGGGGTATGAGATGACTCTCTATTGAATGACAAAAAAATAAACCTGTCCGGTTTTTATTCATTCGGATCAAAGCCGTATTTTAGGCAGTAATCAAGGTAAAAAGTGTAGCCACTTCCGGTAGTCGTATCTTTGGTGATGGGTAGATATGAATGAGGCAGCCAGTGCGGTATCAAATCGTAGAGCAATATCTTGAGGAGTTTTTAGGAATTATTAGGGCGCCCATTAATTGACATACTAACGTGGCATGTTTTAGTGATGGGTGTCCTGGTTGTAATTACAGGCACCGTTACCACGGGGTGTTGGCGCCCAATGCGCCATTGCGAAAACAGGTCACGGAGAGAGCCGGACTGCCGGTTTCCGGTGACGCGATGGTGAGTGAGGTGATATCAAAAGCAACTGCCGGGGAGGGCGGTGAAGAGGCAACTGGTAACCTCATCGCCTCGGTCTGGGCGATGCTGTTGGCGAGGATCTATGAGATCAACCCGCTGGTATGTATGAGGTGCGGTGGTGAAATGAGGATCATTGCCTTCCTTACCGAAAGCGAACCTGTTGGGCGAATCCTGCGGCATATAGGGGAGCCGGATATTGCTCCGGTGATCACGCCTGCCCGTGGCCCACCCGATTTCTGTCTGGAGCTGGACCAGAGTCAGGCGTGGTTTGATGATGTGACAGAGCCAGTTCCGGAGTTTGAGTTTGACCAGTCGGTGAGCTGGTAGCCGGTCTGATCCACAGTTGATCCATCATGAGTATGCAAGCTATGCAGGATGTTTGGGAACCTGCAGGGTGCCTCTTGTGCTGATTACCTCTGTCAGCGGGGTATAGAGGCTTCCAGACCCCTGTTCTTGGTGTTTCTTGGTGTCTGCCGGTCTATTTACAGCATTACTACCAACAAGGTTTGGTTTGTCAGGGGGCGAATGTCCCTTCTTGCGTCAGGGAAATCGATTGACTTTGTGGGTTGAAATTCCTATTCTTCTTGTCGCTATCGAGAAGTTTTTTCATGGCGCTGTATGATCGAATTCCAAGATAGGTCATGATGTCTTTAACAACGCCAGTCTTACGCCCCCTTCCCTGTTCATTTGGATCGCCAGTGAATAACGGAAAGACTTGTAGGTAGCCCCTTTTAGTCCAGACTTTTTGAACAAACGCTTGAAGTAGGAGTGCATCCCCGTTGGCTGAAGATTTGTCGTGTTCCCGGACCCTCTCCGAGAAAACTTAAAGGCTTCGCCATCCGGGGTCAGGAATAAGTTTGAGGTCTTTCTGCTCAAGCAATTTGTTCATGCCCTGAAGTTATCACAAATAGGCTATAGAGACTATTCGACATAAATACTACAAAGAGAACTATTTAACTCTTTGTGATGGGTTTATATGATACTGACATATAACACCGCATTGCAGAACTAGCGGCCATGCCACTTATGGGGAAATTTCGCGGGCAGGTTTGTGACTCTAGATATTAACTGTGTGGACATTTTCCGTACATACGCTATCCTTACCAACAGGAGGAAACGACATGGCAAAACATGACCGCATCGACTTTCGGGTGAGTGAAGAGATCAAGGCGCAATTTGTGGACGCAGCTGATGCCTCAGGAATGAATCTCTCAACCTTTATGGTTGCTGCCGCCCAAGTGCAGGCTGTAAGGGTGTTGCACCAGCAACAGGCCATCCCTCTCTCTGATCGGGATCGTGACCTGTTCCTGGCTGCGCTCGATCGTCCGGTCCGACCCATGCCTAAAGCACTCCGCAAGGCCAAGGCCCATCATGCTGCCCTTGTTGTAAGTGACTGAGGCTCCCCCGATCACCTATCGCATCGAAGCCGTCAAGGCAAGGCATGTCCGCTTAGCCTTTGATTGTGGGCACCCCTTTCTAAATACCTACCTCTCCCAGTTCGCCCGACAGAATGACAAGAACCGTGTCGCCAGGGCTTATGTCATGGTGCCCGCCGAGACCGGCAATCCTGTTGCTGGCTATTACACACTTTCGGCCAGTGCGGTGGCCTTTGAAAACATCCCACCATCATTACGCAAGCGTCTACCCAAATACCCTGTGTCGGTGGTGCGGATCGGGGAGCTGGCTGTGGACACCGAGCGTAAGGGGCAGGGGCAGGGGCTGGGGTCTGCGCTACTGATCGATGCCCTTGGGCGGATTGCCAGCGCCTCGGAGGAGGTGGCAGTTTGGGCTATTGCGGTTGATCCAATTGATCAGCAAGCAGCCGCCTTTTACCAGCACCACGGTTTTGAACCGCTACTGGGTTGCGAGACGCTGTTTCTGACCATGAAAGACGCAATGGCTTGGCTGTCTGAGGAGTAAGCAACCACCGCAAGCCTCATCGCAAGGTTATTTAACAATATCAAATGCTCTTCAATGGAGACTTCAATATAGTCGAGTAATTAAAGAAGCAGGTGCAGTTTCCAGTATTTCAAGAGTTCGATGAATAATGGCAACTAAATCAATTAATAAATGGCAGTATGGTGATTTCCAAACACCCATTAATTTGGCTAGAAAAGTCGTTGATGTACTCAAAAATAACCACAAAATTGATCCTGATATAGTTATCGAGCCAACCTGTGGAAAGGGTACATTTGTAACAGCAGCCTACGAAAGATTTGAACATGCCAGTATTCTAGGGTTTGAAATAAACAAAAAATATGTGAATGAAGCCAATTTACTTACTTCAACCACCTCCGATTCAGAAAGAGTATCTGTTAAAGAAGCAGACTTTTTAACACTGATTGGAATAAAGTTCTCTCAAGTCTTACTGGTTATATTCTTATAATAGGTAATCCTCCTTGGGTAACCAGTAGTGAACTAGGTATTCTTAATAGCAAAAACCTCCCAGAAAAATCTAACTTCCAGAATCAAAAAGGAATAGATGCTATTACAGGGTCTGGAAATTTCGATATTTCCGAATGGATGTTGCTACAGCATATAAATTGGTTTTCTAAACGAAATGGGGCTATATCATTTTTATGCAAATATGCAGTTGCACGTAAGGTAATGAAGCAGGTAAGCAAGAGTGCAGATCATCATTTTACGGGTCACATCCTGCATTACCACCGCTGCATGATCGACGGGCTATTCGCCCAGACAGAAGAGGGGTTGCAGTTCTACGAGGCCACCGGATTGAGCAGTGAGGTGATCCAGCAAGCCCAGGAGAAGATCAGGAAGCGGGTACTCCGTCTGTTCGTTCGGCGCGGAGTGCTCTCGACGGATGACGCCGAGCAGATGCAAGCCTGGCAGAACGGGGGCGGTTTCTCCCTGAATGCAGAGGTAAGGATCGAAGCGACAGACCGCCAGGGACTGGAGCGGCTGTTTCGCTACTGCGCCCGGCCGATCTTTGCCGGGGAGCGATTACGTTGGCAGGAAGTGGGTGAGATGCTCATCTACCAACTGCCCAAGCCACGCCATGACGGCCAGACACTGCTGCGGCTGACGCCAATGAAATTTCTCGACCGGATCGCCCTCCTGATACCACCACCACGGAGACACAGGCACCGTTACCACGGGGTGTTGGCGCCCAATGCGCCATTGCGAAAATAGGTCACGGAGAGAGCCGGACTGCCGGTTTCCGGTGACGCGATGGTGAGTGAGGTGATATCAAAAGCAACTGCCGGGGAGGGCGGTGAAGAGGCAACTGGTAACCTCATCGTCTCGGTCTGGTCGATGCTGTTGGCGAGGATCTATGAGATCAACCCGCTGGTATGTATGGGAGGAGAGGGTCAGGTCTAGATTTTAGCATTATATTCATGGTCAAAATATAAATAGCTACAATTCTAGACCCGACCCCATCCTTTCCGACCCCATCCTTTCCAAGAGGTGCCTCTAGCACCCGGGTATAGAGAAACACCAAGGCATTCAACGCCAAACTCTGAGTTGCAACAGAAACCTTGCGTTGAACGGCCAAATACTCTAAAAAGGAAGCTACTTCAAGCTCGGCGCACTCCCGTGGATGCCTGTTTTTATGAAATCGAAGGAAGCGATTGATCCAGTCAAGATAGCTCTGCTCCGTGCGGATGGAGTAGTTTGGAACTCGTATAGCCGTAAGATATTTCCGATAAACATCAGGATAGCACTTTGCAAGGGTGCTCTTGGGGTTGTTAACCGCCTGATCAATCATTTCATAGGTTCTGGCCACAGAAGGGTGGTCGTTACCCAAAGGCTGGGCACCGGCCGACCAATAATCCCAGTCAAACTCGGTTGCCCAGGGCCTCTTCAGCAGGTGGCTGAAGAGGAGCCGCAATGCATCTACCCGCTGCCGGAATTGCCAGGTGGAAAGCTCACTGTTACGGCCCAGGTGAATAAGCCATTGCTGCAGCGTATCAGGAGTCTGATCTCTCAGGCGTGTGTTCGGGTGCGCATCAATATACGCCTGTACATGACGCCGATACCAGGGGTGGGCCTTATCCTGCACCCGAAACAGTCGTGCAACCTCAAGATATTGTGCCCAGAATTTTTCAATGCGGGAATCAGTGACCTGCGGTATCGTTTCCATGATTGGAGCTCCTTTATGAACATGATCGAGAACATTTGGCGGCCTATGTCAACGGGCGTGCCGTCGGCCTATGTCAGAAAACGTGCCAGCAACCTATTCAACTGTTATGCGTAAAGGAGAAAACATGGATGCCGAGATGAGGGAACTCATTGGAAATATATCAAGGGGCATCGAGGCATATACCTACCCCTTAATACGAGTAGACTCTAACGAATTGCCAGAACTAATAGCGTCCTGTGTATTTATCGAAGTAAAAGGAGCTGTCTACCTGGTAACTGCTGCTCATGCACTTCGAAGTGAAAATGTGGGCCTTCTGACTAGAGGTAATGGGCATCTAATAGATATCGAAGGAAAAACCACTGTTACAAGGTTTCCAAACAAGGACAATTTTGATATAGCGACAACCCACATTAGTAACGATCTTGTTCATAGCGAGAATATCAGAGTCATCAGAAGTGAGCGATTTGTAACAAGTATCGAGAGTGAAAATCCACATTCAAGAGCCGTATTTGGCTTTCCTATTTCAATGAATAAACAATCCAAAACTTTAGATCGAAAAAGTAAGGTGCTTACTGGAAAGTCTTTTGGATTTTTTGGAAAAGCAGACTTTAGTGGCGATTACAATAAGTTCGACAAATCTCCGACAGTTCATATTGGAATAGAATTCAAAGCCGGAACCGATGATAAAGGACGCTATATATCTACGCCACCATGGCCACCTCGAGGGTACAGCGGCGGAGGTTCATGGCTTGTGCCGAATTTAAGAGAGCCACATATGTTCTTTTTAGAAGGAATATTCATTGAAGGTTACAAACATGCCAAGCGAATGTATGGGTTTTCAACCCAACTAAAACACGTAGTTGATTTTATCGACGAAACGCATAACAAAAAGCTGCAATCTGACTCCGCAAACTGTCACGCTTTTTGTTCCAAAAAGCCCGCCAGTTCGCTACGCAGTTGAGCTTGGCGTTATGAGTTCAGGAGAATCAAACATTGAATGTAGGGATTTATATTTACGATAATGCTGAGGTACTAGATTTTTCTGGTCCATTTGAAGTATTTTCTACAGCAAGTAGGTTATCTGAACCAAAAGATATTTTTAATGTTTTTCTCTTAGCTGAAGAGGGAAATTCAGTAAATGCTAGGGGTGGATATAAAATTCTTCCTCATTATAGTATTACTAACAACCCTGATATAGATGTACTAATTGTAGTTGGTGGCATTCACACTGAAGAGTTAAGAAAACCATCTGTTATAAATTGGGTATGTAAAACAGCAGAAAATGCAAAAACTGTTGCATCCGTTTGCACTGGGGCCTTTATTCTTGCAAAAGCTGGCTTACTTTCAAATCTGAAGGTGACTACCCATTGGGAAGATATTGATGATTTACGAAAATCATTTCCAGGCTTAACCGTTGTCGAGTCTCAAAGATGGGTAGACGAAGGAAAATATATCACCTCTGGTGGCATTTCTGCAGGTATCGACATGAGTCTTCATCTAGTTTCAAAACTTACTAATTTAGAATTAGCTGTAAAAACAGCAAGGCAGATGGAATATGAGTGGACTATAAACTCATAACAAATTGCTGCATCGGAAAACCAACTCGCTAGCGCTCGTCGTTTTCCGCTGAGCAAGGCGTTATATCATTCATTTTAGTTAAGGAGAAATCAGTGATAAAGGTGCACTTTATTATTCATGAAGATTTTGAAGCCCCTGGTGCTTATGAAATATGGGCAAAGGAAAGGGGATATATCATTTCTTATTCGCGAGTATATGAAGGGGAAGCTCTTCCTGATAGTGCGGATGATTTTGATTTACTTATTGTTATGGGAGGCCCTCAACGTCCTAGCACCTCTTTAGACGAGTGTTCTCATTTTGATGCTAAAAGAGAGATACTAACAATTAAGAAATTTCTATCTCTAAATAAACCAGTGATTGGTATTTGTCTAGGGTCTCAGCTTATAGGCGAGGCATTCGAAGCAAAATTTGAAGAAAGTCCTTTTAAAGAAATTGGCTCATATCCGATTACATTTACAAAATCTGGTACAGATAATGAGTTGTTTTCTGACTTCCCTGAAACAGTTAAGGTAGGTCATTGGCATGGTGATATGCCAGGTCTGACATCTGAATCTAAAATCATTGCTTATAGTGAAGGTTGTCCTAGGCAGATTGTTCAGTATTCTGAAATGGTTTATGGCTTTCAGTGTCATATGGAGTTGACTCGAGAAGTGGTTGAACTATTAATTGAAGCTAGCCAAGATGAGTTAAAGCAACTGGCAGGGGAAAAGTTTATACAATCTCCAGAAGAGCTCTTGGCTAATGATTATAGACATATGAACGAACTTCTTTATACTTTTTTAGACAAGTTGGTTAATACTTATGAGGTTAGTTCCGGAGTCTGACAGCCTCGCGTGTAATGATATAACAAGGCATTTAAACGGAACAAAAACAGTTGGTTATGTTTCGTTCCTCAACATTATAACCAACAATTTTTGTCCGCTTAATGCGGCGTTAGCGCAAAAATAAAGAAATGTGAGTGATATGGAAATAGTTATACATCAACAGATTTACTATTCGAACAAAGAGCTTGTTCCCATACGAGAGGTAGCAGAGTCATTGCTGGCACTTGAGGCAGTAATTAGACAGTCGCCAGATGTATTAGAGACAATCTTTCCTGGAACAAAAATAGATGCTGTTGAAATATTTATTAATGAGCTTCGTTCAGATAGCATTTGGGAAGATGTCGTTATTAAGTTCGTATTTGGAAGTCAGGAGAAATTCGATCAATTCGTTTCAAGCCTTCGAGAAAAGGTTGGTATGGATAACATAATGAACAATCCCCAATTATTATCCTCAATAATTCTGGTCATGCTGCTCACTGGTGGTGCCTACTATTTAGGCAAAGATAAATCAGCAACCCCACAGCAAAAAGCAACAATTGAGGCAAATAATAATACGATCATTAATATTGGGGCTGGGATGCTGGAATTAGAAGCAGAAGAATTTAAAGCTTTAATAGGGGGTGCCATCAAGGATAAAGATAAATTAGCTAAAAATGCTATACGGGTAATTAAACCTGCAAAGCTAGATCCAAATGCAAGCATAACATTTAATGACAATAAGCTACTGCGTATTGAATCAAAAACAGTTGAAGCAATGCCACGCTATGTATCAGAGCCAGAGCAAGAAGAATTTATTGAGGATTTTGAAGTAATTGACTTAGAAGTCCGTGCTACTGATTTAGATAGCACCAAGAGAGGATGGGCAGTGGTCATTCCAGATTTTGGAAAAAAGAGGGTAAGACTGCAACTTGATCCTACGGTAAGTCCCGAGGAAGTATTAGAACATCGAAAGTTCAAAGGAAAAGTAACCATAATATTTGGTCATGATAAAGAATATAATAAAATACCAAAACTCGTATTTCTACGGGCAATCAATGAATAATGCGCTAACAAAAGATTGCACTCCGACCCACCTAACTTTTGCGGCATTTTTAAGTTTATGGGTTTCAACTGGCTTCGTCATGTTGTCAGCCTCATTGTGTTCAATCCGGTGGTCGGGTGAACCTAAGCGTTAGGTGCAAAAGGAATGACCAGGACACCCATCACTAAATCGTGCGTGTGTAAGTAATGGGTGTTCTGTCTTTCTGTGGTAAGGCTGTGCTATTTTGGGGGAATGGAAAGCATAGGAGGATATTTTTTGCTGGATATCTTGTTTATATCATATGTTATATTGCTCTCACCGCTACAGGATCAATGAGTTTCCTGTCAAGGATTTATTTTCTCTGTATGATATACAGAAACTAGATAATCACTAGTTAGGTTAATTAAATAAATGGTATCGGAATATTTAAGATAAATAATAAAACAATGCATCGTTTATTCATGTCACAATTCTCTTTGGTATATTTTATTGCTTT
>JBEVXV010000065.1:0-6890 GCA_040505915.1 Sedimenticola sp.
GCATCTTTGACGAGGGATTTCCCCACACATGTCCACTCTGAAATCAGAAAATGAATTTCGTAATCTTTAGATGTGTAACTATATCTTAAATTATGAGATATGAAAACAGACACAGGGCTTATATGTTTTCTCTCTCCAAAAAGGTGACAGCGCATGCGCTAACAAAATGTCAGTGTTATGTTTCTCTGAACATTTATGGATATAACTTATTATTTCCGGATTATTATGTGACAATTTTTAGACAGTGTTTGTCTAAATGTGCATTGAATGGATTTCTAGACTCATAAACGGTAACATTTTCTAATATTGTCGTTATATTATGAAACGAGTAATGCATTGATAACAAAGAGTTCCTTGTCCAACTAACATGCCCTGAAGGCCCAATAACTTAGCGGACGATTATGGACAAAAGCTGTATACTGGTACACGGGTCATTGTAAAAAATCCGTCACGCTTCAGTGATCGCGTAGCGACGTGTATTCATAAGGTGCACATTGGCGTACTGCGTCGTCAAGCTTGACTTGCGCGCTTCTGTTACGCGCGTGATTGTTGTCACTAAAGAGCGCAAAGAGTCAAAAGGACGGGTATGGCGGAAAATGATTTCTACCCGTTTGGTGACAATGTGTTGCAAGGTAATAGCCCGATGCGCGCTGATAGCTTACTGAGCAATGTCAGCATGGATCCTACTCCTGATCGCAGGCACGACGTCAACGCCAATCTCCGAAAGATAAAACAGGAGAAAGACGCTAACCTGGCTCAATGGAACGACAGTGGGGACATGTTTTCTCAAATCCCCAACCAGGACTACTATCTAAAACTTGACAAAAGCCTAGCGAACCTACCCAGATCGTTATATATCGACGAACTACTCAGTCTGTGTTGCAATGATGTTAAAACAATCAACTGGTATCGCAGTTACCTTGCGGATCAGGCCAGAAAGTCACCCGAATGCCCGGCTTCACGACTTGTGAAACGTAAAAATACTGTGAACAGATCCAATTCACAACAATGTGCCACTGATTGCTACATTCTGCGAATGTTTATAGACGGCGAGCGCTCTGCTGAAATTAATACCGTTTTTTCACAGGCTGGACCCACCATTGAGACACCGAGCGATGATCTCAATTATTCCATGTACGATACGCAAAAAGACGACTACACCGCCACAAAGCTACATTCTCCACCCACAGGCTCGGTAACGGAAGCCGTAAATCTGACCGAAATAGCCGCAACCATGATGTCAATTCGCATGGACATTGGCGAGATAAAAGAACAGCGACGAAATGATGCCAACCTTATCTCCGACCTCGGTAAAAACATTAAAAGTTTACGAATAATAGTCGATGTAATACACGCTTCTGTAAACGGCATGAGATCTATGATGTCAAACCTGGATAATACAATAGCTATGGTACGAAACGTGGACACTAGCTTGGAAAATCTCAGTACCACTGTAACCAACTTGTCGCGTAACTCGAAAACAGACGTACACACACAGGGCGATGATGAAATAATAACAATCGCGGATGATACTAATGACACTGACAATACATATGTAAAGGAATTGTATTCCGAGGTTACCGCTAATAAGCCTGCTATCGGGACAAAGTCTTCTGTAACACACAATGTGCCTAGCACAGTGGGTGTTTCAAAAGACGTTGGGCCTGCCACTAGAAACCAAATTCAACCACCAACAGCTAATGTTATAACCCAACCGAAAACACATATAGCAGTTCGTGACATATCGCGCGATAACAATGTCCATGTAGACTGCGTTGACAAGGAGGCCGCTAGCTCCGGCGTCATTCCGACATATCCTAGTAGTAGAACAGGCATATCAGTGCAGAGTGTCACAGACTCATACTCTGCTACAAATACAGAATCTACAAAAAACAATGGTAAAACTGTTCGCGGCAATGACACGACATCAAAAAACACAAATGCAACAGCTAAAAATGGTATGCAACACAGTCATTATGCTCGAAATAATGATAATGCCAAGTCTACACGAGGATTTGTCGCAATGCGTCGCAATAATGTCAACACATACTACATTGGCAATGTTGATGAATCCTCTACAGAGGATGACCTTAAGGTTTTTCTGCACGTGTACCATATTACACCCACACAAGTTACGATGTATCGCAACCGCGGTGGTGCAAGTATCAGGGTTAGTATACCTGATGCTCATGCACAGCAAGTTGAAAGTGACGGTTTTTGGCCAGATGGCATGACTTGTCGTAGATGGATGGCTTCTAAGGCATGGACGCAAATTCAGGAAGATAGAAAGAGGGAGTATGAGGAAAGAAAGAGATCTAGACAAAATACATATTATTACGAAAATCGAGAGCATGGCAAATACAATTCATCGAACAATCGGTATACCGTTAATGAATGTGATAATAGGCAACCGTATGATAGACAAGCTCGCTACACAATCGACGAACATCGACGCGAGTATGATAGATCGTATGACAGAGCTGGTGTGAGCGAACGTGAACGTGATTCAGATGGTCAAAAGCAATGGGTAGACTGGTTTGAGCAGACCGAATTAGCAGACGAAATATACTAGCTATTTGAGCCAATGACATCACATTACGTATATGCCCTTTGTTTTATAGTAATGCATATTCTCAGCTGGAATGTAAGAGGAATCATGTCGTCTGCGTATGCCCTGTCAACCATGCTTGATAAATACGATATTGATCTAGCACTGTTGAGCGAGCATAAGCTCATGACTCATTCTGAGAGTTTTCTAGACAGTATACACAGTAAATATACATACTATGCCACAACAGACGCCACCGTAGATCAGTATAGTAGAGTCAGTTGTGGCAAAGGCGGTACAGCTATCTTGTACAAAAAATCAATAAATCGCATTGTGTCACATATAGAAAATATAAGTAGCAATCGTATCGTAGGGGTTCGAATAGAGACCCAACATGGTACACATATTGCGGTCATGTGCGTATACATGCCCTCAAGTAACAGCAGAGACGCGTACTTTGAAACACTTAGTGAACTCCAATCCCTAGTAACATTTTACCTACAAGATGGCCCAGTCATTGTGTCAGGCGATTTCAATGCTCAATTGTGCAATGCCGACTCCCACAACTTCAACTTCAAATCAAAAGCACTAGTCGACTTTATACGATTTAACAACATGAACCCCATAAACGTTACTCGTAATACCACTGGGCCCTTATATAGCTTTGTCCCAAATCGCACCATGATTGATCATTTGCTAGCTGACAGCATGGTAGACATAGGCCATTTCAAAATAATCGATGAAACTGACATGGTAATAACGTCAGACCACCTGCCGTCCTTGTGTTCAATTAACGTCACGACGAAAACCGCAGAAACGCCAGACTCTAACAGGGTGTGTATAGCATGGCACAAAATAACGCTCCAAAATATATGTGCATACCAATGTCATTTAAGGCAAAATATTGACAACCAGCGATTGCATGAAATGTCGGTAAACGAGCTCGCAAATACTATCACATCGGCAATGTTAGAATCCGCTGACTGTAATATACCGAAAAGCAAATTCAATAAGTTCACTAAACCTTATTGGACAACTGCCGTTAAAGAAGCCCACGCGCGCTCGCGACAACTCCGTCAAATATGGATCAATGAAGGTCGACCAAGGGGAAGACAATCCACATCATATGTAAACTATAAATATCAAAAGAATGTATTTCGAAACATACAAAGAGCCGAATCACAAACATACCAACGGAAAATTCACGATGATCTCGACGCTGCCGCAGATACAGATTACAAACTATTTTGGAGATTACTACATCAGCGTAAACCCAGAAAACGTTGCGTATGTAATGAAATAATTGTAAATAATGAACGCTTTCACCCAGCTGATAATGTCGCCGACGGCTTCTCTAAGTACTTCGCTGACATATTTTCGGATAGTTCCGATGTGCCGTCCAGTACATCTGAACCGGATATACGAGCACAACTTGCCATACTAAAAGCCGCTAATGCGGAATATACAATAGATTCACTAGATAGAGAAGTTACCGCGGACGAAGTGGCCAAACTTATTAAACAGCTAAAGCTCCGTAAAGCACCTGGAAACGACAACATTCAGAACGAACACATGATTAATGGGGGCGAAACAATCATACACTCACTTGTAACTTTGTTCAATAAAATAATAGCAGCCCAGACAATCCCAGACAACTGGCGAGGCAGCATCATAATCCCTCTATATAAAGGGAGCGGGAAACCGAGGACGGACCCCAACAGTTACCGACCAATATCACTAATATCATGTATGAGTAAAATATTTGAAAGACTCATCTTAGACAGAATCAACGACTATATTCGCAGCCAAGCAATTAAGTTCCCGTGTAATGAACAGCAGGGCTTTCAAAAAGGACTTAGCTGCATGACGGCGTCATTCAATTTACAGGAAAGCATATACTACAATTTAGAAATGGGTTGCAATGTTTTTGTCGCGTTCTTAGATGTACAAAAAGCATTTGATTCTGTCTGGCATGACGCACTATTCGTTAAACTTCACAGCCTAGGAATAGCTGGCAAGATTTGGAACGTCTTAGTAAATTCATACACTGACCTTAAATGCAACATAAGAATGAACGGTGCAATTTCTAAACCGCTAATCATTAAGCGTGGTGTACGTCAGGGTGGGGTAATTTCCACTTTCTTGTATCTCGTCTTCATTGACGAGCTACTGAATCAGCTACAGCAATCAGGTCACGGGGCGCATGTTTGTAGCATTCCTGCCGGTAACCCAACTCTCGCGGACGATATATCGTGCATAGCAACATCTCCAGCAAGCCTTCAATCCATGATGGACATTGTTTCACGTTACACACAGCAATTCAGATTTACCGTCAATGTACGAAAGTCGTGTGTTCTCATGTACACCAACACTCGTATTGTCACAAAGCCTGACATCCGACTCGGCGAGACCTCACTAATACTTTCTGAATCAACAATGCATCTGGGTATCAGACAGTCTCAAAACACCAGGAGCAAAGCGCGAACCTCTGAGTGTTGTCAGAAAGGTAAAAATGCATTTTTTGCCTTGCTGACTCTTGGAGTTAAGCCTCTAGGTCTAAACCCAATCACATCCGCGAACTTATACCGAAAAATAATTATCCCCTCCGTTCTGTACGGTTGCGAGCTATGGAATCACCTGACACAGTCTGAAATAGATGAATTGAACAGACTTCAACACTTCATTGTTAAGAAGATACAGGGTTTTAAAATACGCACAAGATCTGATATATGTGAATCAATGCTCGGTCTTTATAGACTTACCTCAGAAATAGACAAAAGAAAAATGATGTTTTTGCATAAAATACTTACCTCTCCCACGGAAACGTTGTCACAAACAATTTTCATCCGGCGGTTGCTATTATTCAGAGCTAACCCAACAGTCGTGAGATATGGTTTTGTACCAGATATTCTAGCCGTTCTGATGAAATATGGATTAACTGATATAATCACAAACTTTCTTGAAAATCCATTAAATGTGCCCGGAAAATATGCGTGGAAAGTGCTTGTGCGTGGTGCTGTTATCAACAAGGAGACCGACCTATGGTCTGCTAGGCTACATTCTGACGATACCTTCTGCAGATTCAGATCCCTGCATAGTGAAATAAAGCCCGCTATCGTGTGGACTCTGCCACAAAATTTCCATGAACTGAAAGTGTGCGATACGGTAGCTCGTCTTTGGACCGAGGTTCCGTCACCCACACTTTCAATATGCCCGAACTGTGAGCTAATGGTTGGCGATTATGTAATCCACATTATAGCTGACTGTCAACTAGTAATGACCAGAAAGAGCGGTCTTCTTTCTGATATCCGCACTACATTCGGGATAGAGTTACACGACGAGCTACACTCGGCCAGCTCAGAAACATTTACGGAGAAAGTAATGGGCGCCGAGTTGATGGTGAGCTTGGACGATGAGCTTATCAGACAATATCAACTTACAGCATTTAACTATGTAGCACAGTGCGTGGAAATTTGTAGCTAGCATATACACATATGTATTGACTCATTGATTCCGTTGTTGTAAGGTTGCTATAATGCATGAGTAAATCTAGCCGAACGCATAATGTACATGTGTTTTACTAACACTATTGTTGAAATGAGTTGCACTAACACAATTCTGTCTATTTATATACATGTATATTTATAATCTCCTACTGGAGGAATTAAAGATAATAAATAAATAAATAAATTATAATGAAATAAAAAGTACATGATGAACCATTTATGTTTTGTTTTCATTCACCCAGTCAAAACGCCCCAAGTCAAAATGCCCCCAATTTGACTAAACCACAATCAAACAGGTCATATTTATTGAAAAACTGACTTGTTAATCATGTTAATATGGCTCATACATGTCCACTGAATTACTGTACAAATACAAATAATAATGTCAAAATAATATCGGATTTAAAAAAAAAAAAAAAAAAAAAAACGGGGGCGTTTTTTGGGGGCGTTTTGACCAAAGTTGGGGGCGTTTTGACCAAAATGGGGGCGTTTTGACTTGGAGGCGTTTTGAATTGGGGGCGTTTTGACTGTAAATCCTCGTGCCACTACCATGCACTACCAGTAAACGAATGGCACCAGTAAACCACACATGTTCAAATATATAAATAATAATCGTTCTTACCTCACCACAATAGGAATTTGCGCTTAGATTTATAATATAAAACATGTTAGCAGCTTACGACACAATTCAAGATCTGGCTTACAATACACGATTCTGACATAACTAGCTATAGCACACAGAGTACCAGAAATGTATCACGGTCACCAAGTATGTTAACCCTTTGCATGCTACCGGTGTAAATAACCTCCAAATGTTGTGGAATTTAATTAGAATT
>JBEVXV010000066.1:0-2752 GCA_040505915.1 Sedimenticola sp.
TAAGGGAAACATACCAACCAGAAGACACAGTAGAAGTTGCAGATCCACAGGAATTATTAGAATTTCAATAATTCGAAAATTGTGCTGAACTAGTAGTAGTATACCCGCCACTTTAGGGTCAACGTGGAAAAACATATTGAAACCTTAAAAGTAGGAATTATTAAACTTTGAATAATTGCATCAAGACAAGGAGCCTTGGTATCAAGCATGGACAGGCGGAATCGGGTTGCACCTGAATATGACACACGCTACGATCCACAGCAATTCTATACTGGCAATGCTGAATGTGACAGGCGCTACGCTCCACGGCAATTCAACCCTAGCAATGCTGAAGGTGACACGCGCTACGATCCACGGCAATTCAACACTGACAATGCTTATGACCAGTCTCGTTACGCAGGTGGAAATACAGTGTATGACTATTCACGACACAACTCGAGTGACTATAGAGTAAGACCAACAGGGCCTCAACCAAAAGTGCCTGTGTATGATGGTAGAGAAGACATCGATCTTTTCTTGATACCATTTGAACGAATGGCCGAGAGCTACCAGTGGTCAGACCTGGACAGGATAGACCGTCTGTTCCAGTGTCTCAGGGGAGATGCAATGCGCTATATGTGCACGCTTACCAAAGAGGTCACAAACAATTACAGGCTGCTAACGGGGCACCTAATGAAACGATTTGGTCAAAAGGACCCTGCATCCACAGTAAGAAGGAAACTTCTAGATCTTCGACAAAGACAATCAGAAAGCAATGAAAAGTTTGCAGAGGAAGTTCGAAGATTAACTGTGCGGGCTTATCCAAGAGTGGATGACACCATGCTAGAAGAACTGGCTGCCGAAGCATTTCTAAGAGGTTTCCGCAACTCGAAACATGCATATGAGGCAATGAATAGAAACCCTACAACGCTGAACGAGGCATTGGAGATTGTTACTGCCCTGGAGCACAATTACAAAGCAACTATGGCGAGGGATTCGAGGGACTCCACGAGACGTGTGACATGGGAAGCAGAATCTGATAAACAATTTAGTAACGAACACGACGTCAGGCGGATCAATCCACAGCCGACATATGTCACAATGAACGAGATGAATGGGCGCATTACCAAATTGGAAAACATGATGGAAAAGATGATGAAATCGCAAGAAAAGAAGACAGAGACTGCATGTTTTAACTGTAAAGTAACTGGGCATTTTGCACGTGACTGCCCACAGCCAGATAAAAGGAATAGTAACGAAGCCACAGGTGGTGCAAGTTACCGTAGTGGGGGATATAGGGACAGTCTGAAAGATAATTACAAAGGTCCTAGAAATAACAATGAAGTGTCGTACGCAAGACGCAGAACAAGAAGTTCGAGTCCACGAATGTTTCCGAACAATAGAAGATTAGAGCAAGTAGAGCAAGAAGTGGCGCAAGAAGACCTAACTGATGATGAAAATTCAATAGAAATAGAAGATGATTCCGAACAAAGGCCCCAGTCGTTGAAGCAGATAAAGATAACACAGACACAGAAAAATGAGAGTAATAGGGGCATACACGTACCACTAAAAGTGAATGACCTTGAGACAACGGCAGTGATTGACACTGGGGCTGATGCCACAGTTATATCCATACAGACTGCAAAAAGAGCGGGCATATCATTTGGCGATAACATCTGCAAACTTCTCAATGCAGAGGAGAACATAGAGATGGAGGCATTTGGTGGCGTCACAGCGACGCTCCAAATTGCGAAAGAAAAGATAACATGGCCGATATATGTTGCGCCAATAAGAGATGATGTGCTTATTGGGCTAGACTTCATGCAAGCCACAGATATGACAGTACTTGCCAGGCAGGGTGATATAACAGTTAACGGCGAACTTGTTTTGGGACAGAAGTTTAGAGACGAGAGTGTTAGCGTGGAAGCAGCTGAAGATGTTATGATCAAACCTAGGTCAGAGCAAGTGGTGATTGGACGTGTTGCACTAACACGTAAACATGGAAATTCTGCTGTACTTGACCCAAGCCGGTTAAGCAATGGACTCCATATTGGGTCTGTTCTTGTCGAAAGTGCTGCAACTATCCCAGTTAGAGTAGTCAATGTAAGAGACACGCAGATACTATTATCAAAAGACACTCATCTGGGGAAACTGAAACCAACCGTTGGCAACCCAGTGGAAGCAGAGATGGAAACTACAGAACCAACTCAGGAAAAGGGCTGTGCTGGACCTGCCCCAATCCCGGAACATTTGAAAGAAATTATTGAGCATACAAGCTTATCCCTTTCCGATTCCCAGCAAGATACTGTAACGAAATTACTAATTAAATATCAATCTGTTTTCGCTAAGGATGAGTCGGACTTGGGTTGTTTTTCAGAGGTAGAGCATCATATCAATACCGGAACTGCGGATCCTGTTAGACAGCCTGCGAGACGTACACCACTAGCATTTCAGGGGGAAGAAGATGGCCACCTGGAGAAAATGATAGATGCAGAAGTTGTTGTTCCGTCGACCTCACAGTGGGCATCACCCGTGGTCCTAGTGAGAAAGAAGGATGGCGGGGTTAGATGGTGCGTTGACTACCGTAAATTGAATGACGTCACAGTGAAAGACGCATATCCAATCCCCAAAGTTGATGAATGTTTGGACACGTTGAGCGGGTGGGCAATGTTTAGCATTCTATACCTAATGAGTGGCTACTACCAACTAGGGTTGGCTGAGGAAGACAGAGCAAAGACGGCGTTCATCACAAAGAGGGGCCTGTTCGAATACA
>JBEVXV010000067.1:0-4757 GCA_040505915.1 Sedimenticola sp.
ATTTATTCACAATTTTGGCGTGAAATCCCAAGGAGCAAGCATCTGTATGTCACCGATTAAATTCACAACTGACCATAAACTTCAGATATATACGACAACGGCAGAGGTCCACATAAGCTTGCTATTTTGGAACTAAATGTTGTATTATTAATACGCGTGTTATGTTTCTACTGCAAAACAGAGACATATAATACATGTAATATTTGTCTCTGTGCAAAACAGGCGAGACGATTTGAGACGATTCTAAAGAATACAAAACTTGCATGTTTTGGAAAGAATAGTCGGGCTACGCTGCTTATCCGAGGCTCTGTAAATGTAACGGGTTTTAAAACAACTATTAGGCTATCTATGCTTAATCCTTTCAACACTACATACCTGTATACAGACAATGTTTACAAACAGTGCAGATCCAGATGAGCCGGGCTTGTGCTCAGGATCAACCATTCAGCTTGCTGGATCAACCGAGCTTGTGCTCAGGATCAACCATTCAGCTTGCTTGAGTCGGTTAACCGTCTCATCAGGATCTCCACTGTTTGTCGATAGTTTTCAAATTTGAACATATTACCCATTTTGAAGAATGGAAGAGCCTGAATATTTGAATGGACCAATATACGTATTTTTTTTACATAATATCTATAAATTATGAATATGAAAACTAGTCTAAAAATCTGGTTTATGAATTGTGCGTTTATTAATCTTACCCCGCATTCTTTCTTCATGAGAAATACTCTGGCTCCCGGGAACTTGAAGTTGTCGCACGTCTCGCTACTTCTTTCGATCTTGAGGGTCGAAAGGGCAGGCAGCTGGGCGGGCGTGCAGTTCAATCCCCGCAGGATCCCGTTTCCAGTCTGTTCAAGGCGTCTGACCGACGCATACTTTCCCTCGCAGACGATGTATCCTGACGTCTTGATGTCGCATACGACCCGACCACGGCCCTTGGCACACTCGTCGAGCCTGATCGCCGCGGTCGACAACACACATATCCACATAATTTTAATTGCTCTCATTAGATCCATTTCACTTGCTCGCGTACTCTATAATGACCAGCGTCCCGTGACCTCGGGTCGCCAAGGTGACGAGTCGCCGAAATTCCAGCAGCGGCTGCACTAACTTGACCACCCTTTGAAGTTGTTCCGCCGCGGTCAGCTCCCGGTATACAAGTCAGTTCGCCGCACAATATTATATAATAGTTTAATATGCGTCGATTTAAAGGCGAGACAAATTAAACACGCGTGTAGGCTGGCCGCGTGGGGTCACGCTGGCGACCCGGGTTCGATCCTCGAGCCAGTGCCGTCGTTAAATCAAAGAATTTTCATTTTTTAACACGCATGTGAAGCAATAGAATCCTCGAATTAGGAGGCGGGGTCGCGGTGACACATGTCACATTAAATCTCGGAAAACCAAGAATATTAATTCTCTGAAAAGTGTCCCAGATAAATTAATAATTGTGTAATATAACCAGAGTTTAAATAATCGCTTAAATAATTTTTCTATTTTCCTTTGTTACACACCGGGTATGCGGTCACCAAACGATAACTGCGAGTTACAACGACCTTAACGCTGTGTAACAAGGTCCGCACGTTTCTTCGAGTCCCACGGCGGTACCCACACGGGGTAGGAAACGAAACAATGACCGCGTATCGTCGGCCCCCGTTTTGGGGAACCCAGTTCCGAGCGGACCAAATAATTTGGCCTATAAGGCGCTCTGCCTTTGCAACGGAGTAAAATTGAGTTTTGCAGCGGTGTGCGCAGTTTTTGTTGCAATGAAATTTCCTCACGTGATCGCTGGACGAGAGGTATTCTTTAGAGCCGTATGTGGGCACATATGGCATATGCCATACGGATTTTATGTTTTTCCATCAGGGCCCGAGGTTACGAATGTTTCAGTGCTAAAACTCGGAACCGTGCTCAACTTGTCTGACTTATACTCACTCGTATGAGCCGAGCGTGAACACGTGTTCCGAATAGTATTACCGCCTGATACCAGTAACATACTTTTCAACAAATGCTATATATATGCTAAATGTGAGTTCAAGTTGAGCACGGTTCCGAGTTGAGCACGGAAAGTTTCATAACCTCGGGCCCAGATATTTCGTTCTCAATGCGCAGTATGGTATCTGAACACGTGGCACCACAATCATTGGAATTAACTATCCCACAACTCCCGAATTAAACTCACTTCATGTGGGAAGATTCGTAGGTCCGTGTCATTTTGGAATAATGGAATGACAATTCGGGTATGTGGGCTCATATATAATTATACATTAAGGGGTGCATACTGGTCACTCATTGGACGACAAATACGACAAATCGCTCCCACCATCAGCTTCTGACATAACGATGTAGCCGTGTTTGCACCGAGCGTTTATCACACATACCGACGACCCTGACATCTAGGGTTGGCATTTTAAATGCCGCCGATAGGTCCAGAAAATAAGACCAGTAGTGGATCTCACGAAATTCGGTTAGTGCACTAATATCGGTTAGTAGACTTTGAGGGAGCAATTATTTATTTTGCAGAAATGCATCCCTTTCCATACAACAAATATTTTCTTTTATTTTCCAAGAAATAGTATACAAAATGTGTTTTCAATATTTAATAAATCATTGCAAGCATTGTTTTCGCTGCAGAATCACTATGTCAGTTGAATAAAGTATTTATTAATACCAAAAAATAAATAAATACTACCTAATAGTCTTCTAATCTAGATTAGTGCACTAACCGATGTTCGTGAAATGCACTACAGGTACGCGTGTAGATCCGGACGAGACCGGTTATATTAACCTATGCAAGGCGGAACGCAACGAGCCATCTCGTCCGGATCTATTCTGTTCATGTTTTTCAGTTTTGCGAACAGTGTAGATCCAAATGAGGTGGCGCGTAGCGAGCCGCCTGGTCTGGCTCTATACTATGTGTACTTTTTCAGGTTTTCGTGTTTTGCAAAGAGTGTGCATGTAGTTCCATACGACATGACTTGTATGTAACTGGAACTGATGCATCAGATGACTCGTATGTGGCCGGCGCATAAAAAGGGACCTTACGGCATTGGACACCGGTGTATATCCCGGAAAGTTCATTGGCTGAATAGCGACCTGCGTAGACCCGGATATAATGTTGTAAGGTCCGTTTCGTCGACGGGTGGTCATATTGTTAGCTTTTATATATATAACATGTTCTGACACAAACTGGATTACGTGCACCGAATTTGGTTACGAGCCAGATTCTGTCAGAAAATGATTGTACGATCGAACGTACGGAAATAAAACAAAACGTTGGTTTCAAGTACATGATTGTACATATTTATTTTTACGAAATTATACAACATATATAGCATCAAACAACGAGTATACACAATATGTATTTTACGCCACATAATTATATAATTACGTGTATGGGTTGCGCGATACTTATTACACAGGAATCTTGCCAAAATTATCCGTAAATGACGTCGAATGTTTGCGGACATGTCGACAATGGGGTGTGTGCGACAAAGGAGGCTTTTTATCGCACATATCCTTTCAATTCCAACACGTTTTTGACTACTTTCGACGTCATTTACGGACATATTAAGGTTTCCAAAGCTTATGTACACAATGATTCGGATAAGATGCGAATTTCGTCCTAAATTGTGTTAACATTTTCTTATTTCTCCATAAAACAAGCACGTTTTGATTTCTTCAGAATCGTCTCCACGAGGAGACTATTCTAAAAAGCAACATATTTGCATGTTTTCGTTTAGAACCAAGAGCAATGCACAATACTACGCCGTTTATCTGTTTATACACGTAAAGCTATTAAAAATTGGTTATTATATCTTGCGCAAATTTATATACATCAAATGGCCTCATGTTGTAAACTGTGAATGAGTGGTCCCGAAAGTCTCGCCGTAACATGGCGGTCCAAAACGCATCATCTTCAATGATGCGTTTCGCACGCTCGTCAGTGCGTGCGAGACTTTTGGCATCAATCGCCGACAGGTACAATTTTAATAACGTAACCAGTAACTCCTCTGGTAGCACAGCTAACCGGTTGCAGTTATTAAAAGTGTCCATTATTTAAATGAACAAAAAAAATCAAATTAAAGAAAAGCGATACACGTAATAGCACGACAATAACACTAGCGTGAAAATAATAGAAATGACGCTACCACTAATAATAATAATAACGACGGCCAGTAATACTAATAAAGAAGTAATTTACACCAATTTACAGTCCCGGCGGTGTCCCCACGATACACTTCAACATTCCATGTTTAAGTAGTACTCGTCCTCACCGTCGTTTAACAAATCGTCATCTTCCGGCCTCGCTTGACTGGCGTTCAAGACATCTTCGACTTCGTTGGCTCTGTTAAACAGCACTCTCTTCAAGTTCGTGGCGGATGGTTTGCGTATCAAGGCGCGTCTACTGATACCTTTACGCCTCACTGGTGCCATGGGTACAGCATCCTGGTCGACACCATCCTCCCAGAGAACAGGTGACGAGCCAGCCGGCGTCTTCTTTGTTGCTACGCCGCTTGGGGCGTGCCTCTTCCGGTTGAGAGGGAGTTCGCCGGCAATCAAGGCAGCCGCTGCACCGCCAGCCCCACCACCTCTTGGTCCGGAAGGACCTGCAGATTGCCCGGCGTTGTCACCGTTTCCCAGCGTTTCGTCGGATTCCTCAGTCAGCAGGACCGTGGCGTCCACGATCGCAGTGGCTAGACAACCCGCCAGATTCCAGAGTTCGTCTAAGTTGAGCGTTACACTCTTGTTACGCTTTA
>JBEVXV010000068.1:0-3138 GCA_040505915.1 Sedimenticola sp.
AGGAACATATTCACTTGTCTCCCGTTTCACCCAGACTTCAACGTCTTTGTCCAGCTGTGATACATAGTGAAGCAGCATGACAATAATATCTATATCATTGCCGTGAACCACAACACGCCTTGCTCCTAGTTTGTGTATACTGTACAGTGTGTGTAGGACGATACGTGTGTCACACTCCTCTTGAGTCGATGACAGTTCAGGAACGCGAGTTACCGCCGTGGAACTGACACACACGCTTTCGTGTACATCAGAAAACCCACCGGAGAGGTAGAGGGAAACATTTGCTAATGTTTCTCAACTTTCTGACGACATCCACGAAGTATTCATGAAGTCTTGCAATCGCGCTTTGTTCTGACTTGAAATTATGAAGTCACTAAATGGGGGAGTTGCCAAAGACCGTAATACTTGAAACTGCTTTTGAACCTTTCCGGAACTGCGACGTTTCCTCGTAATCCCTTTCCGACTATCTGGATTGTCATACCTATCTCCAGGTACATGAAGAATTTCGCAGTGTGCCGGAAGATCATACATAAGCTTTCTAAGACAGCGTCTCTGAAACTGGTCAAATGTCTCACCAACTAGAAATGACCTTTGGCGGATGAAATGCATTGTATCTACCACACACGCTGTTTTCTTTTCTGACTCTGGTAGTTGCTCCGTAGCTTGTATGTTGCTCTGTGTCTTAACAGTAGTAAACAACATTGCCTTATTCCCTTGTCGCATCATTCCTTCATTCTCAAATAACGACAGTGGAACATTGGAACATTCAAAGTCTCCAATTGTGTTCTCCATACTTACTTCTGCACCATCTGTCTTTGCCCGAAGTAGTCTTTTCAGAACGACAACCTCGTTTGTCAGTTGTGTCTGTTTCTTCTTAACTGCATTCTGCTTTGTTGGTTTCATGTCATGAAATGTCTTCAGTTTTACTTTGTCAACTTTTTTACCATTCGTGGACAAACACTTTCCAAGCGCCGCCAATCCTATTTGTTCCGCTTCTAATAAGTCATTAGCAACACCAGTTGTAGCTGTCTGTCCTGTTGAAATGTTGATTAGATCATCTAAATCGGAGGTGAATGGATTGATCATGTCTAACGTGATGCACTTGCGCATATCATCTACGTGCGTATGAGTACCTTCATCATGGTGCAGTGATGTCGCTTGTCCTGGTATCATTGATAGCATCTCCTTCAACTGACATGATGTGGCTGCAGTTACAGGTTTTGTGTACAACCATTTGTTTCTCGCCTTCTCGTCCAGCGTGATGCCTGTAAGACCACTACTGCTCTCCTTCACATCTCTGTTGTACGTTTGTTCCAACGCCATATCCGTTGCAACGCCATTGAAACTTCCGTCCTTTCTCCGGACTGTGAACCGCCCTTTTCTGAATTGCTCGTACACCTCTGGGGCAGTTGTCTTCAATGTTGTCATTTCCCGTAAATACAGTGGTAACGAGTAGCTGTAGTTGTGATGACCGGCAGCGATGATATACGGTAACATATGCCCTGCCTCCGCCATATGTTGTTCCCACAATCCATTACGTTGAGCAGCGGGAATATGTCTATCATCCTGGTATAGTTTCTCCAATACATGAATGTTGGTGATTTTCCCGCCATGACATCAAACTGCTCAATGTGTTCTTGAAGTGTTCGCAGTGCACTGTCAGCAGACAGAATATCATCAAAAACTTCTGTCTCTGGTTGGATGACACTCGGGGTTTTATTTCCCGAAATTACATTATCTAGTAGTGTTTCAATGTCGGATGATAAATGACATGTAAATGTCTGGTCAGGATTGGTATTCAGATACCACTCTTCGAATGCTTCAATGTGGAGTTGAGTCATGACTTCGCTCAATAGTTTATGAGCCCTGACACTCTGGTAATAATTACCTGAGGATGTGAGGATTTTGTTAGCAGTCCCTTCTTTACAAATTCCCGATTTTGTCAAAATGTCTTCAGCTCCACTGTTCCGCATTATTTTCCCAACAGCGGACAGGAAATTCCCAGCCAGATGGAATGATCCGAGGACCAAGATCAAATGTTCGTATGTCGGATCACCTGGCTTAGCTCCGTCACGTAGAGCATACGCAATATCATAAATTGCTTGGTCCGCAGTCACAACTGAATGTTTTAGTCCCATTTTCCTGGTCATGCGTGCAATATATTGCAAGCTAGTATGTACAACACTTGGGTTTGTTGGCGAAGATGGAATTAGCGTACCATATCCGATTTTGGTAGCAGAAGTAACTGGTGATATCTTGGTGAAGAACGTGCTCCAACCCGGACATGCTTCAAGTTCAATCTCCACAAGTTTTGTAGGACACATGCGACAAAACTGCCAGGCAAGGTTAAGCTGTTGTAAGTATTGCGCAGGTGTAACAAACAAGTCCTGACTTGTGATGCCTTCCAATGACCTAGCTTTGCGCCTATCACATAGAGAAAGAGCACGTGCTTCGATTGAAAAGTGTGCTGGTTTCGTTAGGCTCATCCTTGAGCGTCGGCCTGTTTTTAAGTATGGGATTTTCCCAAACATTCCGTGAGACGCAATTTCAATACTTTTTGGTTCGGTTGAGCAAGATGTACTTGCTTTTTCTGGTGCTGCATTTACGTCGAACGCTTTCTGCATTTCACTAAAGCCATACTCTGTTTCAGTTGCACCCGTATTCTCCATATTGGTAATTCCATGAACTGTTTCCGTTTCATCCTCGTCATATGTGTGTGTTTCAGTAGCTGTCTCCATATCCGAATTCCCATCCAATCGGTTTGTTTTAGCTAACATCCCCATGTGTGTAGCATCGTCAACAGTTTCGCTGATGACTGTCGATATCTTCGTTTCGGTTTCAGCCTCACCAAATGTATTTATTTCAGTCACAGCCCCCATATCTGAATAATCGACGATTGTTTCTGTGTCAGCTGACTGCTCCATCTCTGTCCTTTCATCAAATAGTTCTCTTGTGTCAGCCGATATCTTAGTTTCTTTCTCAGCCTCGTCACATGTGTTCATTTTATCCATATCTGTAGCATCGCTAACTGTGTCTGTTTTGGCTATTTTTTCCATTTCTGTAGTCTCGTCACATGTTTCTCTTGCCTGTGTTGATATATCCGTTTCAGTAGTATCAGCCACCGTGTGTGTGCCAGTA
>JBEVXV010000069.1:0-4994 GCA_040505915.1 Sedimenticola sp.
GAGACCGACGAACATGAGTGTATTATTGCAGGCTATTCAACACTGAACGATTAATTATCCTCTATTTAATGAACTAAGGCAGTTAAACAAGCTTATGTTTTATACCTAATTTCCCTTCAAACAATAACGTGAGTTCGGCTAGATTTAGTTAATAGAAGATTAAGTACGTGTATATCTGGGTAGATTCTGGTGATTTCGGCGGAATCGTGCGGCTTCTTAAATTATTCAAATAGAAAATAGCACTACGGCAGAAAATATTGGCTGGCTATAGTTTATGCGGGAGATAATATTCTAATGAGACGTGAATCAACATCTTGTGCCAGGACCGGTATAGAATACTAGTACATGTATATTATTTTATCCCCAAGTCTAGTTAACCTTTTCACCCATAATAGACATGTGCACCCTACTGATTTATTGTCGGAGTTCGGAGTTGGACATCGGACTTCGGACTTGATATCAAAGGGGCGATCTCAAAACATAAAATGAAACAAATAAGTATCAGTAATTATAAATTATATCATCGAACACAAGTATCTGTAGATGAATGCGTGGCGCAGTGGTTACACCACTTGATTGTCATGTCGGCGACCCGGGATCGAATCCTGTCGAAGGCTTAATTTTTTTTCTCATAAAATATATTTCCATCTACCTATAACTCCACGTATATGCATCTGTTTCTAGGTACGGGCATGGAAGGTCACAGAGCCAATTCCCACCCTAAAATATACTTCAAATCAAATCTGTTTCTAGGCATACCCAGAATATATGTGGCGGCATGGAAGATCATCGAGCCAATTCCCGTCGTTAAATATGAGCATTTATTTTTTATTTTAAGATCTGCAGAAGCAAGCCATCTATTGTTTTCTTTCACAAATAGTAGAACATACAATGTTTTATACATGTACACGTAACGCCGGCTAACGTACATGATGACCGTGAGAGGAACTTGAAATTCAAACTGCGCCCGGTTGATTCATTTGGAGCGGCTGCCACATATCGGTCGCGGTACCCGCCCGACTATTAAAACAGGCCAAAAAGCGAATTGTTGCGAGGCGTCCGGCCTGACGCTTCCCGGTTTCTACGGGCTCTGCTGTGATTTTTAGGGGTCGCTCGAACGCCGCGGTTCCCAAAACCTGTTTTCCAAGTCTGCGATTTTTCAAGTGCGATTTTATGTCGTGGCAAGCCTGTAGACGCGTCGCTATGCCCCACCAGGCGGCCTGTCGGTAACCGGCCGGTGATCTTAGCGAGAGTTATGGTTGTGGCGCGCGACACACCTTTGGGTCGTTATCTATGCATGTGTGAAATTTCATTAAAATATTCCATACGGTATTAGAGTTATGCTCCGAACATGAAAGTGTCTGCTGACGCGGTCGCGGCGGCGGACGCGGCGTGACGACGTCAAATCCATATTATAATGCACTTGAAATACTAGGAGGGGATATGATTGGTCAATCAGTAAAATGCTCCACCGTAAAATCTCCAGTAACCTGCCCCTCAAGTGCAGCCTCGTTTCCATTATTGGTTAAACAAGATGGCGTCAGTTTTGAATCGAGCCAAATTGAGTTGTTGTGATGCGATTTTGTCGATTTGTGTACGCGTTGGAGATACAAAGCTTACTGTTCTGAACCCGCATCAAATATCGCTGGTTGTTTTTCGTTTTGCAATTACATTCTTTTGCCGTTTTCGCTAAAAGAAAGTCATCTAAACTTCTATCGGGCAATGCCAATTCACCAAGCACAGTTGGTCATAAAAACTGCAACGAAAATGACAGAACAAACAACATTAAACAGTTTATTTCATTGTCCTACCTGTCAAAATCATTGAGTACTGGGCGCCGCCATAGTTTCTGTGGTTGTTATGACTGGATATGACGTCGAGCATGACGTCATGACGTTCGTGCGACCTGGCGTAACCGATGCATGACGGAAACACACGACGAAATACGGAGAGATACGATGCAAAATTGCCAATTAGCGGATTCAATTAGAGTGATACTATCAAAGAGCACATTATAATAGGGATAACCATGCTGATTTGTCCGAGTTTCGCCGGGATACTGGAGATTTGACGGTATGTGTTTCAGTTTTACGGCTCGCTATCGCTCGCCGTAAAACTGAAACACATACCGTCAAATCTCCAGTATCCCGGCTCAACTGGAACAAATCAGCATGGTTATCCCTTAAGTATCCCCCGACTTTCGTCTACTATAGCACAGGAATTTTGATAGTGGACCCCTGCGTCATGTCAGGCATGGCATTGTTGCTTGACGTCGCTGAAATTGCTGTTACTATGCAACGTATGCCCAGGCAATAGACTGGTTGTGTGAATTTTATTTTATTACAATGTACATGTAGTTGATATGTTTCAGCAAACGAGATCAATATCGCCATATCCCTCAATTGCTGTGTTATGTACTAATTAATGCCTCGATCACATGAGAATTTGCGGACGGGTCCGTACGACTTCGAGAGCCATACGGGACATTGGTCCATAGAAAGTCACTAGGGTACCACTATCCTGTGATGCTTTGTCACATGGATTACATTTATTTGGCAACGTGGTCGCAAGGGCATGTACATGTGTACCGTACGGATGCCGTAAATTGATCGTGCGGGCCCTTTGCATCCGTGTGCGGGTATTGTACAGACCCGTGCGGCCGGCTGTCGTATGTACACGCGTACGCTCAGTTGTTCAGGGTAATGCGGGTCCCGGTGAGGCCCGTGAATGCATAAGGAACAAGTCGGTCAAATAGTGTAATATACATGTATATGTATTCACTACATAAGCAATCGTGTACAATCAATCAGAATCATCAGAGCTGACTCCTAGCTGTCGTAGCAGTTTCGGAATCTTCTTCTTAACGATCACGTTATAAGCTTCGTGATTCTCACGGATGATAGCCGCCAGCGGTCTCTTCCGTCCGGCTCGTCCAGCTCGTGGCGGTGGCGCCGGCCCGTCCAGGTCAGACTCCGAACTGTTGGTTAGAATGATCATTGTAACTATGGGTTTTGCAAATAGTATACATTTCTACAGTAAAATAAAATATCAAACGTTCCATAATCATTTATTTTCAAGTACTGATGTTCTGAAATCTACATTTACAAGTGCGTTCTGCAATTTATGTAACAGGACTATGCCAGTTAAACTTTAGATTTATATGTTAGTTCTAAGAAAGATGAGGTGATAAAACCACACTATTTTCATGTAGCGCTGCCGATGTACAAATGACCTCCGTCACATTCAGTAGTTCCACGTACAGGGAGAATGGCAATATGCTAAACGTACATGTATACTACATAATTGTCATAAAAAACATTCACAATTTATCATTCCAATCTAAATGTGAATATAAATTGAGGAAGTTTACGCAGTATATATCTCTTGTTGACAAATGCATTCAAATGTCTGCATATGTAGGGATTGGGAGTGATTTGGTGTAAGTATACATGTACCTGGACTCCAGTTCCTGCACTATCTCCGCCCTGCGGTCGTTGGCAGGACCATGGACGACAGCCTGCTCTGCCGGTGGCGGTGCAGGAGGGGTCAGCAGACGCCGCCTGCGGTCGTTGGCAGGACCATGGACGACAGCCTGCTCTGCCGGTGGCGGTGCAGGAAGGGCCAGCAGACGCCGCTCAAACGCCTGCAAGGCAGCTACTTCCTTCCTGCAAAATAACAGGTCTACAATGAGCTTTGGTTACAAGTTGGAGGGAACAATACTAAATATATAAACTGTATGCTAGTCCGATGGTGTTGTCTCGAAACTTTTTTAATTGATGGGTTATATCAAGGTTAGAACTATTTTACCATTCCCGAATTCATTGCTCACGTTTGTTTCCGTCACTCAATAAGGGTTATAACGTCGGAACGTATCACATCAAGTATCAAGTGAATCATTTAGATATTTTGTGCGAATTTTATTTTTATAATATCACAGAATTTTGAGCAAAATATAAATAATTATATATATCTACTGAACATAAAGGTGAATCGGATTTTCATCTTAATACATATATATATATATATACCATATACGTGCGACATAACACGTGATTATACAATGGTAATACACCTCAGAGTTATACACCAGGTTGATATATTTTGTGATTTGTCCGCGTATGAATGTCAAAAGTAGATCGAACAATGCCGGAAAAGAATTATAGCAGGTCTTTCAGGGTGGAAATTTTGCGTTACAAGTACACACGCACATGAAATGGACGTTTCAGGAATAAAAATGCTGCTTTCTGCGTCTAGAACGTCAAAATAAAGACATTTTTGCCGCCACGACGTCATGAGATTACGTGCGTATTCCGTGCATACTTGTTGCCGCCATCAGGCCTTGGCGACGTATGCGTTAAATAAGAAAATAATCAACTAATGAAAGCGGTTTTAAATATGGCATAAATAAAAATGCACACTAGATTCTCGTATATATTCTATATACATGTATATACCTTAGATCTGCATCCTCCACAGACGCAAGTGGGATGCTAGTCAGCTTTCCAAGTTTGGTGGAAACGCGGTCCCTCAATTGCCGGTCAGTGGCTGTCTGGTACAGCTCTCGGGCCTTCTTGGGGAGCTGGTCCAAATTCTGTTTGATGTCCTGGACCACATCGCTCCACTTGGACGGGTGTAGCACATAGGCCCTGGCAATGAGGATGGACTCCTCTTTGCTAATTGTCACTTTCTTCATACGCTGGGTGCGCTGGGGTGCATCTGCAACAATTTGGAAATCATGATGCATGTGTCATACCTTCACTTGTGTGAAATATATTTATAAAATTTTGCGCAAATGTAAAGCCCCGGGGTAGCCCCGGCACTGCAGGGACACATTTTTTGTAAAGCCCCGGTGTTTAGCCCCGCTATCCCCCGCTATGTCCCGGCCTGGGGGGGGGGGGGGGGGTGGGGATTACAATTGACTAGTGCATAAACAAATGTTATTTCTCGTATGTCGCATGCATGCTTCCGTACGGACATAGTTGTTTGCATCTAGC
>JBEVXV010000070.1:0-8182 GCA_040505915.1 Sedimenticola sp.
ACTCTTGTCCGCGCGATAACTCAAGTTCTAGTAAGAAGATCTTACCCAAATTTGCTATACATGTTTATCACATCAACAGGAAGAACCCTATAGTACGGGCGCCAGGGGGTCATTTTTTTCGTCACGTAGCACCCTCTTGGTGGCAGGTGACGACCGGTATCAATGGAAAGGTAATTCATTTAAGTTTCGGAATCTGCCGGTCGTCACGTTCTAGAGGAGGGACTGGACTTGCCACGAGCTATTTAGTCACGTGACCTAAAATGCACAGTTTTACAACAATTAAAATGAGCATATTCACCATGCTTGCGCGGATTTCATTCAAAGAGGCGTAACACATTTTGTGGATAATACCTCCTATTTATATTTGATACATGTATATCGCCATAACTTTAAAAATAAAAATATGCAAATTCCATGCATAAATTTACATAAATTAGCATACTATTAGTGCTATTTTAAGACACCACTCAATTATTCTGTCCGTTTTTATGGGAATTGACCAAACTTTTTTTTATTATAAGCAATATTGACTAAACTATACACAATTTAATACTTAACCTCGGAGTATATAGTAAGCAAACTATTTGGAAAAACGGCATATAGTTAATTCAATAGTGTGACGTAATTATACTAACATATGACGTCACGGGCAACATGCGTTACACTGACTTGCGCCATTTTCTTGTCAAACCATGTTTATCCTAACTGAATATATTCAACATGCATGCGATGTTGTCATTTCAAACAGGCGTAACAATTTTTTATCTGCAATGTCCCCTATTTAGATTTGATATATATATATCGCAATAACTTTAAAATAAAAATATGCAAATTAGATGCATAAATTAGCATAATATTAGTGCTACTTTAAGATAACTCTTAATTATTTTTTCCAGTTTTACAGGAATTGGCGGAACTTTTTTCGTTTAAACTAGCTCGACCAAACTGTACATACTTGAATAGATCTACCTAAAGCCAGACCGGACTTATGTATGTAACACCCACTTTTTAATTAAAGGACATATATAGTACATATATTATGACGTCATATCAGTTGGTCCATTATGACGTAGGTAACGTCATATGCTACGTGATCATTATTACATCTGGCAAACGACAGTTGCAGTACAATATGTACTGGGAGATATGTGTAGAAAAGTATGCAGGACTCAGAGCCGTTTCATTTTTAATATCCACATGTTACTATTGTAGGTTAGTGCAGTGTAGTGTATATCAATGTAACTGTCTGGCTGGAATACAATTAACTTCCAATGTTAAATGGTATAATTCCAGTGGATATACATCATAACTTAGCAAATAACTTCAGTGGGTATAAATTCATAACTTAGCACAGATAATTCAAGTTATAAGTGGTACAAATTATATTCTCTCTGTATATGGAAGGATGGGGCGTACTATAATAATAAAAAATGTCTGCAACGTATTTCTGTTGGATAAAAAAACAACATAGAATATAATAGGAAACTAAGTGTGCGCGGTTCCAGCGTACGCGACAGGGATGTTCATTGAACTACTGAAAAGATGACATCAGCCAGTTTTCCTGGGTAGGACCAGTACTTAATTTACTTTAAAGCGACTGTTTCGCATAGTTGAGCAAAAGGTGAGACAAAATAGAATGCGATCATAAGCTTTTAACCATATATTTGTATCGTGTTTCTCTACCGCTATAACCACAGAGTCGAATTGCAAAACATTTGGAAAATAATTTACAAATTATTATAATATCGAAACGTCGGGAGCGTTAGTAACGGTCCCATGATTACTATTGTCCAGTATCAGTGGGTGATTGGTAGTTTCTACGGACTACTATTGTTGTTAGTATACGAGTAGTCAATACCGTTTTAACAACCCTGTGTGTTTGTTGCCTTAAATATTGTTGCATGAATTGAGCACTACTTTTTCAACGAGCCACTATATGCGAGACAGTCACTTTTACTAACAAAGGTACATTGAAACAAACATGACAATATCAGACAAATACAATACAATAACACATTAATTGTTGCATTTATTCACACAAACAAAAACCTTTTTTTACAAATAGTATCTTTTGCTGTACGGTGCCGAACACTTGGCATGCATACTCGTTATACAACGAATATTCAGAGATGGTTAAGAGATGAGTATGTATTAAGTTGTATGTCTACTATAACACGGTGCCATAGGTAAACTACATGAAAGTCTGTAGACTAGAGACCGGTACAGGCGACCCTGAGCGGATACGGCAATCCACACCACACAATGGGCGATTTGGGTTGGTATGTACAAGTATACGTAAACCGAACTATCCAACTGTATTATGATTGGAAGCCCAATAAGTATACTATCGCTGTAGTACAATATGTAGATAGGCACCGGTTTATTTATTAACATGTCAGATGCATATTCCCGTCGTGTTATCATCCTATGATAACTTGAATAAGCAAATATATTGTATGTCTTTTAATTTTTTATGAAAATTTGTTCCGCGAAGCTTTCTTTGTTCTTTTTATCTGCACTCGTTCACTTATATCCAACATCACATATTTCGCTAGCAAATGTATATTAAAACAAACATGACACAATCGGACAAATACCATACACTAACACATTGTACGGACAAATACAATACAATAACACATTGTTGCATTTATTCACACAAACAAAAACATTTTCTTGCAAATAGTATCTTTTGCTGTACGGTGGGGAAGCAATGCCGAACACTTAGCATGTATACTCGTTATACAACGAATATTCAGAGATGATTAAGAGATGAGTATGTATTAAGTTGTATGTCTACTATAACACGGTGCCATAGGTAAACTACATGAAAGTCAGTAGAATAGAGACCGGTACAGGCGACCCTGAGCGGATGCGGCAATCCACACCACACAATGGGCGATTTTGGTTTGTATGTACAAGTATACGTAAACCGATTCGGTCTTCCGGGCGAACTATCCAATTGCATTATGATTGGAAACCCAATAAGTATAATATCGCTGTATTTCAATATGTAAATACGTACCGGTTTATTTATTAACATGTCCGATGTTGTTCCCCATCATGCAGGCTACCATTTACATGTATACATTGCATGCATTTTTTTTCATTTTTTGTATTATTATAAAAAATCATTCCTTTTTTTCTTTGCATATTCCCGTCGTGTTATCATCCTATGATAACTTGAATAAGCAATTTTCATTTTTTATATTTTTTTTGTATGTCTTTTTATTTTCACTACGTTTTCCCTTATTTCTACTTATGCCCGTCGTCTTATCTTTCTGATAAGTTAAATCAACTATTATCAGTTTCGTCATCATCGATGTCCTCTGCTATCAGACACTCTTGTTTGTGCGGATTTTTGCAAGAGTCATCGCTCTGACATGTGCATGCTTCGCAGCACGGCAGTCCTTGGTTGGAACAGCCACAACGACCAACACATTTCGATTTCGCACATCGACATACAGTCAACTCGAGCAGAGACTGTGGAGCTGGTGGTTGTGTAGTGAGCTTCGGTTTAAGAATTCCATTTTCTTTAAACCAGCCCCTGTCGACAGGCGATCCTATTTGCGGTTTGTGTATCATTGCGTTGCACCAGATGAATGTTTGGAAATTGACGCGCATTGTGTGCTGCTGAAGAGCATCTTTGGTCGGTGGTAGCTGTTCATTCACCGAGCGTTTCCGGCAAAACAACTGGTAGCGTAGTTTGTCAATGTCGTCATTCTGTATCCCATCAGCGCTATACAACGATGCGACGTATGCTTCTACGCACTGAACTGTTTTCTGATTCATGTCTATTTCTGTTCCAACTTGGGCTAACTCTGGGTATCTGTCACGATTTGCTTCCGCTATCTTCAATGGTTTGATTTTTCCACGTCGAGCCAATGCGCTAGTGGAATCACAGCCTGTTAGCGCATGTACAACTGGTAGAAGCTGACACATATGTGGCCCCAGTGAACCTGCCATTGAATGTATGGGTATAAATCTAGACTTGTCTTTTGTTCCTGTGTGAAACCATATTTCTTTAGCATCGCCTTCTGTCAGCTGCTGGGTGAAACGTAACAGAAGTACTGCAACATCAGTATCCGGTGACCATACAACAATGCGACTGAAACCATTCTCAGATGCATGATTTGCATGCAACAGTAGCCTTGTATCTGCCTCTTCTTGTGTAGAGAACATATCTGTCATTTCTTCTGTACCATCTCTGGTAATCCGACACACCCGTTCACCGTCTACGAAACCACCTGCAACCACAAGTTGATGCCCCTCCTGCAACTGTTTGCCAGCTGTTTCAGCCCACCGTGTACTCAGGAAGGAAGCGAATTCTGCTTTGTTGGCAGGGTCACCTATGAACTTGTCCCATTGCTTCGGTAACGGAAACTGTGGCCCTTTGATAATTACACGAATTGCATTTGGATGCTGGCGACGTGCGCGTTCGAAAGCTTTGATCGAGTCGACATGGTCGTAGCGGTCGAATACAATGTCTATTCGTGTCGCAGTTCTTGCCACAATTGGCTTTAGAGTAACACCAAGCAAAATGTCTGCTAGTTCTCCAAACGTGTTTGCAGTCCCGAATTTCACCATTTGCAACACTGCCATGCCATCCACCAGCCAACATGTTGAACCGTCCTGGTTCGTGAGTTTTCCACTAACACATACTTCCTTTTCCAGTTCATGTAGCAACGTACTTTTGGTTGATTTGTTCAAACTTCCGTCTGGTTTTGCGAGGGAAAGAGGTACGGCCGATAGTTCATACTGGAACAATCCTTGGAGATCAACATCTCGAGTCTTCGACACAACAATCAAGCGACTAAACAGGTCTCTGTCCGTGTCCAGTGACATTTTCTTGTCATTTCCTGTTTTAACAACTGCTTTCTGACATAAGGAGGAGAACGTCTTCAACTTTAAATTTGGCAATGTCTCGAAGAACCCAATATGTTCTGTGTTCAGCCGCTCGCTCACAAATGTGTTCATTGCTTGTGTCCCTATCTCCTTTGCATTCCGCAGGTCACGCTTAACGTCCTCTGGTGCAATCACCCCTGTAGCAATGTTGAGCAATGGAGCCGGATCATCAGATGTAGAGTTCGTGCCAGTGAAGGGGTCAATCATTCTTTCTTCCACCGTTCTGATTATGGCGCATACATCATTTTCATCTCGCTTGACCCGTTGAGGGGTTGCCTCTTTGTGTTTCATTTCCTCAGTTGAAACGTCCAGATTGCACATAGACTTCACTGCACTTGTGATAGATATTCTGGCATGAGCAGTGAGAAACCATCTGATTACTGCCTCTTTGTTCAGACTGAAACCGACTATCCCCCCTTTTGTCTTCGAGTCTTTGTTGACACTTTGTTCAAGGGCAAGGTCTGTCCAAACTTGGTTGAATTTCTGAAGCGATCTCTTAACTGGATGGTTGCCAGCTTGGAACTCGCGATACACCTGCGGAGCAGTGGATTCCAACATATTCATGTCGGCCAAGTACACCGATGCCCACCGTGAATATTTGTTTCGGTCGTACGCGAACATGTATGGAATCATTTGGGCAACGGCTGAAAGATGAAGCGTCCACATTCCATCTCGTTCTGCGCGAATGAACTGGAGTAGCGTGGATGTCATGTCAAGGTAAGATGTCCAAAATTCAAATGTTCCCGATTGATTTACGCCATGATCATTAAAGTCGTCTGTCATGTGAAGGACATCACCAAGATGCTCGCTTAGCTCCTTGATGCACTCCCTGCTTGTGGACTTATCACCCTCCACGAAGCTTGTCTTGCATGTGTTCAGCAGGGTGATAATCTGATCGTCATTGAATGTTGAATCAACTCCTTCCTCTTTACACCATTCACTGAATGCTCGCCAATGAAGGCGCTCCATCGCTTCTCGTACCAGTTTGTGAGCACGTATGCACCTGTTGTACATTTTCCCTTTCAGAATGTTGCTGACTGTGTTTGCGCCGTAAATGTTTGATTCGTGCAGTAGGTCATCCAGTCCACTGTTAGCGAAACGTTTTCCGATTATAGCAAGGAACACCATCGCCATATGGAATCCACCTAGCCGTATAACGGTGTCCTTGAACTCGTCTGGGTTTCGCCATTGGATCTGTTTGGCTATGGAATATATTGCTTCATCGAACGTTATTACTGACGTCTTTTGGTTGAGTTTTGTCATCATTCTCTGCACCGTGACCATCACTGTATATACTGTACTGAATTCAGTAGGTGACGCGGGTAACATAGGACAGTACCCAATGACTGTCAGTTTTGGGGCGTGTGATGAGGCTGCAGCGTTGTAGGGAGACCAACCTGGCACAGCCTGTTCCGGATTTTCTAGTTCAACCTCAAACAGTTTGGTTGGGCAAATACGACACAGTATCCATGCTTTGTCCAAAGCGTGTGCACTTTCAGTTTCACACGTGCTACAGTCCTGATACCATTCCGCTGAAACGTTTCCAAGAAGTGATTGTGGAGACGGTCTTTTGCCGACATTTGAGAAGTTAAGAATGGCTTGGGTGGATGGCAATGTTTGTACAGTGCGACTGCGCGAACGAAATGGTCTTGTTTGCAATGGCATCGTACCACTTCTGACACTTTCCAAAACAGATTCACGTTGATACAGAACAACTGATGTTGAGTGTGTTGTGTGTTTGCCATCTAACGTTTCTTCAATGATATCATCATTATCTGCTGCTGCCTGTACGAAACTGCCAGCGCATATGTTTGAAGGAACTGTTACACCATCACGTTCAGCAATATCGATTTGCCTTTGTGCAATATCAGTGTCAAATCGCTCCAATTCGTCATAGCTGCAGCAGTGTCCAAACCGATGTAGCATCTGTACAAGTGTTTTCGAACCAGTCATATGACGAACAGCTGTTGCAAGACCAATGTGCTTACTCGTTTTCTTGCATCCACGAGAGGTGATATGCAGAAGGTCCTGTGCAACGGAGAGTATGTATGTGTGCAGCGATGCATTCTGGCATTTGAGTTTTCCATCACCGAAATCAAGCGGCGCGTCGGTGTCAAAAATCCACCACAAAAACGCGTAGACCTTGTCGGACGTCATGCACGAGGCATGTTCCAGATCAATGTCGTTTTCGGTACAATTCCCATTTTCCAATCCGTTACATTTCATCAAATGTGAGCGTAAGCTTTGTGCTGCATGATACAGCACAGTTTTGTCATCAGGGATGTCATCATGTTCACTGCTATCACCAAATGAGGTGTCAGTAAGCTCTATGTCCAATGCAGATTTGTATCGTAATGCTGCAAGAACAGCATCCCCTTTGCTTATGCCATTGTCATACACCAAGGCAGGCTTTGTGACATCTTGGCGTGTCTGAAATCCAAGCTTAGTCCCATAGTGCTTTATAAGCCGTGCTTTCAGTTTATCCGTGCGATAACTCGAACCATCAAAACCATTTTCTGTCAACAAGGTCTTATAGGTATTGAGCAATGTACTCATATCTGTAACGTTTCCCAGCCTAAACACGTCTTCGTCAATCCCAAGTACCAGCTGGTTGAACGAATTCTGTTCTTTGTCGTTGTTTGCGACAGCAGCAACGGTTTCATTTTTCGTTGAAACGAGTGTGTATCCTCTGCTAGCTTTCTGGTACTTTTTCCAGCATCCACGGTGGTACTTTGCTTTTACAGACTTTGTACCAGAGCATGCAATACGCTGCATCATAACTGTGTCTTGCATTTTCACTGCGGCTGTCTGAAAGAAACTAGTTCCACAGTGGTCTTCTACGTTAGCCAAAACTGTTTCACCTTTGTACTTCCGTTTCTGACAAATTATACATTTGTTCCAATCAACTGCAGACGATTTTGACCGAAAACCATACGCTGCCTTGCATTCATCAGCATCCTCTGTTTGCTCTTGTTCTCCTGATTTACGCCGGTTTACTGTTAATGTCACATTGTGATGGCTTGTATAGGACGAATAACAGGATTTGTGCCACACAGGATTTTTGGATCTAATGTCATCTATATCTGGTTTCAGACGCTCGTACACATCATCCTGCCTATCTGATAGAGATGACAACAACGTAGACATTCCTGTGCCATCAACATCTGGATGGACTAAATGGACGGCATGCACTTCTTTTTGGCAAATTATACACTTTGCCCAATGTGTGCTTAGGCGCGGTCGCTTTTCAGGAATCAATCTCAGTGGTTCGTCATCC
>JBEVXV010000071.1:0-7942 GCA_040505915.1 Sedimenticola sp.
ACCAGAAGCCACGGTTGTTGAGTGAGTACAATAGTGTGATTCGCCTCTATGACCGTAAAGTGGCGCGCTTTCCTGATCACGCCACCTGGGATGCGATCACCCCGGAGCGGGAGAGTGATGTGGGACAGCTGCAAGCCCCTTGCCTGCACTTCTCATCGCCGGGTGTTGCCCACTATGTGGATAAGTTTAATCGCTATACCAGCTTGCAGGCGGATGAGCAGCGGCTGAAACCCTACTGGGTATTGGCGTTGCGCCTGCTGTTCGGTTTCCCCTTCGATTTTATCAAGGCCTATCTCTTCAAGCGACATATCACCGGGGGGCTCTATGGCGTTGTGTTGGCCATGAGTCACGCCTATTCGCGCTTTCTCAAGAGTGCGAAGATGCTGGAGAAGCATTTGCAAAAGAGGGTGGGTAGGTAATCTACTGATGGTAGGATTGAAATGAAAATAATCCAGGTTGGAAATTTCGATAGAACACATCACTTTCATGTGTTTTATAATACGGACTATCGAGTTTTTCTTGGTTTGGTAAGAAATGGACATATGGTAATTCAGTTTAGTGACCGTGATGCGGCGCGTGAATCTAATTTCTTAAGCTCGAAAGGGCTTGGAAAAAAGAGTTTGAACGAAAAATTAATTAATGCAGTAAAAGAGGTTAGGCCAAACCTTGTCGTTCTTGGTCATGCTGACCTAATTGATAACGAAACATTGGATTCTATTCGTCAACTTTTGCCAAGTATAAAAATTGCTCAATACAACGTGGATCCAGTATTTAATGAAAAGAGTATGAAGGGTTTTCGGCGGCGCATAAGGTCTGTTGATAGTAGCTTTATAACAACAGCGGGAGAGGTACTAAAAAAGTTCAGCAGAAATAACCATATACTTTCTTTTATGCCAAACCCAGTGGATCTGGCTATTGATACAGCGCGTAACTTTGAAAAAGTAGATCTAGAGTATGATATTGGTTTCTCTTCCTCTGGTCCATACCGCTGTGAAGTAATGACATGGTTGATCAAGCATTTGCCTGGTGCGAAGTTTAATTGGATAGGAAATAAGGGCTCTAATAGGCTCTATGGCGCAGGCTATATGAATTTCCTTGCATCAGTTAAAATAGGGGTTAATATTCCACATCTTGATGATGCGAAGTCTAGGCCTTACCTTTACTCATCAGATAGAATGGCCCATTATCTTGGTAATGGACACTTGGTTTTTTTAGATAAAGCATCTTGTTTTAGTGATTGCTATTCAGAGAATGAGGTGGTCTTTTTTGATGCTAAGGCTGAGTTGCTAGAAAAACTGAGGTATTTCATTGAGCATGATGATGAGCGCCAGTGCATTGCGGAAAATGGTTATCTAAAGGCTCATGGACAATACAACTCTAATTTAGTAGCAAAATATATTATCGAACGAACATTTGAGGAAAAACTCACTGAGTGCTATCGGTGGCCAACAGATCTATGGTAGGAAGACTGAATAAATGCATATCACTCGGCATAAGGTTATAGGTGCGCTCGGGCGTTTTACGAGTGAAAAGGGATTTGATGATTTAATTCAAGCATTATCTATACTGAAAAATAAGGGTGTTAATTATCATGCCGTTATTGGTGGTTCAGGGGGGGGGCAGAAAAATCTTAAATCTCTTTCGTCTGAATGTGGACTTGAAGATAATATAACTTTCCCTGGCTGGATTGACGATAAAAATAACTTCTTTTCAAAGATAGATATTTTTTGCCTCCCTTCTCGTTCTGAGTCTTTTGGTATTGTTCTGCTGGAAGCGATGAGATGCAGGGTGCCTGTTGTAAGTACTGACTGCGATGGGCCGAGAGAAATTATTGATCCTGATGTTTCAGGGATTATAACCCCAATAAATGATCCGCAATCTCTTGCAAGCGCTCTTGAGTATATTATATGCCATGGAGGTGTAGCAAGAGGGTTAGCGTCAAATGCCTACAATGCTTTGGTTAATACTTATTCAAAGAAAGTTGTTTCTGGTCTCCTTAATGATGTGCTAGCTGAAATATCACCTAAAGATTCAAGCTTGAGGATTTTAAATATAACGCATAGTCGAAAGTGGGGTGGGCTGGAGCAGGCGTTTGTCGACTATGAATCTTGTTTGGTAGAGAAGGGTCATAGAGTTTTATCACTTGTATCTGATAATTCACAGATTGCATCTTATTTGGATGAGATTGGAAGTGAGTATATTGAGACACGTCATGTATATAAAAAATATGGTAGTTTTTCGCTTATTTCACTATATTTTTTTAGAAAGTTATTGGGTGAGTTTAAGCCAGATGTGATCCTGCTGCATAACGCTAGGTGTTTGAATGTTCTTAAAAAAGTGGCTCATGAAAGTTGCCCTTTAGTCGTTGTCAGTCATGGTGCAAATGAGAGGAAAAACTGTGGTGCTGATTATGTGATTGCTGTCAATCAATTGATCAAGGAGAGAAACTTTGCTTCCTGCCACGACATAAAAAGTGTGTTTGTAGTCCCCAATATGATTGACCTCTAGCATGTGGAGGTACAGTCGGTTCGGCGGCTTATAACTCACCAGGCTTTTATTAGTCGCCAATTAAAACAGGGAGTTTTACACTAGGTCATTTGCAAGGATATCAACGATATGACGAGCGGCATTGCCGTCACCGTAGGGATTCTTTGCCGTGGCCATGGCTTGGTAATGGTCGTCGTTGCTGAGCAGCTGCTCTGTCTCGGCAATGATCGCTTCACTGTCGGTGCCGACCAGCCGGACCCCACCTGTCAGCCCCTCGGTGCGCTCAGTCTTGTCACGCATCACCAGCACCGGTTTACCGAGGGAGGGGGCCTCCTCCTGAACGCCACCGGAGTCAGTGAGTATCAGGTAGGATTGGTTCATCAAGGCGACGAATGCCGCATAGCCTTGAGGCTCGATAAGATGGATGTTGTTGTACTCACCAAGCAGGCGCTGTACCGGCTCCTGAACATTGGGATTAAGGTGAACCGGATAGACGATATCCACCTCCGGGTGGCGGGTGGCCAATGTTACCAGGGCATTGCAGATATTCTCGAAGCCGCTGCCAAAGCTCTCCCGGCGGTGGCCGGTGACGAGTATGAAACGATTTCTGAGATTTCTTAGGATATCTTTTGCCTCGGCAGGGAGATTGTGGCTGATTCGTTCACGCACCCATAGCAGGGCATCAATGACGGTGTTGCCAGTCTCATAAATCGCCCCAACCGCCACATTGTCTCTGATCAGATTGTCGCGGTTGAGGGGGGTGGGAGCAAAGTGCCAGCGAGAGAGGCGGGTGGCCAGCACCCGGTTGGCCTCCTCTGGAAAGGGGGAGCTGAGGTCGCCTGTGCGCAGCCCCGCCTCGACGTGTCCTACTGGAATCTGCTGATAGAAAGCAGAGAGGGCGGCACAAAGAACTGTGGTGGTATCCCCCTGTACCAGTACGGCGTCAGGTCTGCACTCCTTCAGGATGGGCGACATCTGTTCGAGAATGCGTGCACTGAGGCCAGCCAGATCCTGGCCGGGGCGCATCAGGTCAAGATCGTAGTCGGGTACGATGTTGAACAGCGCCAGTACCTGATCGAGCATCTGGCGGTGCTGGGCTGTGACGCAGATGATCGGGTGTAACCGGGGGTGAGCTTTTAGTGCCAGGATTATCGGTGCCATCTTGATCGCTTCGGGGCGGGTGCCGAAGGCTACAAGGATCTGTTTCATGGGTGTTCTTCCAGGTGTTGACGGTAGATATCCAGGGTGCGGGAGGCGATACCACGCCAGGAGAACTCATTCTCTGCACGACTGCGTGCTGCTGCCCCAATCTCTTTGCGCAGGTCGGGATTTTCGACCAGCTGTGCAAGGGTCTCCCCCAGTGTTGTAGGGTCGCCGGGGGGTACCAGTAGGCCGGTCTCTTTGTCGTTGATCAGGGTGGGAATGCCACCGACCGTTGTCCCGACCAGTGGGATGCCGCAGGCCATCGACTCCAGGCCGGTGATGCTGGTCGCCTCCATAAAGGAGGGAAGGACGGATATATCGGCGGCACGGTAGATATCGGGCATCTGAGGGTTGGGTACACCACCGAGGAAGATGCTCTGGTCGAACATGCCGTTGTCACGGAGAATCTGTTCCACCTTGTTGCGCTCATCACCATCACCGGCAAAGAGCAGGCGCACTGGCAGCTCTTTTAGTGCGGCCACCGCCTCGGCAAATACAGTGACACCATTCTTTTCTACCAGTCGGCGCGCCAGTAGAATGATCACCTCTTCTTCATTAATCCCCAGCTCCTCTCGTATCGGACTCTCTCCCGGAGTAAAGCGGTCGGTATCGACACCATTGGTGATGAAGTCGATTGGGCCTTGATAGCCCACCCGTGCGGTGGCATCGCACAGCTCCTGGCTGGGGGCGAGCACATGGCTGATGTGGGCGAGCTGATGGGCCAGCCGGTCGCGCGCTCTCTGACCCTTTTCGATCTTCATCAGGTAGCCGGAGGTGTGGTTGGTGAAGAGTACCGGGCAGGGTAGGTTGCGTGTTGCTTCCAGCGGGCGCAGGCCATGGACATGTACGATGTCCGGCTTGACAGTGGCGCAGAATCCACGCAACCAACGTGCCAGCATCCAGTCATAGAACGGTTTGGGCCGGGGCAGATTGGGGCGGTAGACTGTCATCCCCTGCCAACGCTCCTTTTTTGAGCGCATATCACCGAGGGGGCGGGTGACGACGTGTACCTCCTCCCCCAGTTGTGCCTGGGCCTGACCCAGCTCGATGACGTGAGAGGCAACGCCTCCGATGTTGGGTGCAAAGTCGGCAGTGATCTGGGCAATACGCATAGAGATTTGTGTGGTAGGTCTGTACGGTTGTCTGTTTGAGGCTAGTATACCGGATCGTGCCCCGGTGGGCGTGTTTTGAAGCGCCGGTGAATCCACAGATACTGCTCAGGTGCCCGGCGGATGGCTTCTTCTAACATGGTGTTGAGTCGCAAGGTATCTGCTTCCAAGTCCCCTGACGGAAAAGCCTCCAGAGGAGGGTGGATCTCTATTCGATAGCGGCCATCACTATTGCGAAAGGGGAAAAAGGGAATAACGACGGCACTGCCCATCTTGGCGAATCGTGAGGTGGTGGTGATGGTGGATGCCGGTACGCCGAAAAAGGGGACAAAGAGGCTGTGGCTACCACCGTAATTCTGGTCATAACCGTACCAGATAGCACTCCCCTCCTTCAGTGCCTTTGTCATGGTGCGTATCTCATCCCGGGGAAAGAGCGGTGATAGTCGTCTGCGTCTTGCCTTGCCGACAATGTGCTCCATCAACTTGTTCTTCATTGGTCGATACATGGCCCCTATCCGTAGATGGGAGCTGAGGATGTGACCGGCCAGCTCCATGGAGGTGAGGTGGCCGGTGAGCAGAATGACCCCTTTGCCGCTATCCAGGGCCTGTTGTAGATGCTCCATTCCCTTGATCTCAGCCAAAGACTGTATTCTTCGGTCGCTACCCCACCAGCTCATGGCACTTTCGATAATGGCCATGCCCATCGCCTCAAGGTGCTGCTTGAGAATGGCGTTACGTTTCTGCTCCTCCAGTTCGGGAAAGCAGAGCTTCAGGTTAAGTCGGGCTATTCGTGCCCTGCGCCCTGCAAGTTTTCCAAAAGTGCGGCCCAACAGCTGGCCAAGGGTGAGTTGGCTGTTGTAGGGGAGAGTATGGATCAGTCGCAGCAGGCCCAGACCGATCCAGCCTAGCCAGTACTTAGGGGCAATAAGATCGGCACTCATGCGATCAGTTCTGCCTTTAGTCGGCATGTTCACTTTTCTATAGCAAACTGTATCTGGTACAGCTTGCTGTATATGCCGTTGTGGGCGAGCAGTTCCTGGTGACTGCCACTCTCTACAATACTGCCCTGGTCGAGTACAATAATTCGGTCTGCCGATTCGATGGTGGAGAGGCGGTGGGCGATGGTGATGGTGGTTCTGCCGCGACTCAGGCGTTCCATCGCCTCCTGGATCAGTTGCTCAGACTCGGTATCGAGGGCAGAGGTGGCCTCATCGAGGATCAATATCGGGGCATCCTTCAGTAGTGCGCGAGCTATGGCAAGGCGTTGACGTTGCCCACCCGAGAGGCGAACACCATTATCGCCAATGGATGTATCAAATCCCTCGGGCATCTGCTGAATGAACGCATGGGCGTTGGCCGCCTTGGCTGCGGCAATCACCTCCTCATCACTGGCGGAGCTACAACTGCCATAGGCGATGTTGGCCCGGACGCTATCGTTGAAGAGAAAGACATCCTGTGAGACCAGGGAAACATGGTTGCGCAAGGCTTTGAGTGGCACATCGTTGATATCGGTGTTGTCAATCAGGATAGTGCCGCTGGTGGGGCGGTAGAATGCCGGTATCAGCGCCGCCAAGGTGGTTTTGCCGCTGCCTGATGGGCCCACAAGAGCAATGTTCTCTCCAGGTTGGGCGGTAAGCTGGATCTCCTTGAGGGCTGGATCAGACTCATCTCCGTAGCGAAATGAGATGTTGCGCCACTCTAATCTGCCTTGTGGCGTTTCCAGTGGCGTGGTGCCGCAGTCCTCTTCAGGTGCCTGATCCAGTAGCTCGAATACACTGTCTGCCGCCGCCAGACCCCTTTGTAGTTCGTTATTGATGCTGGTGAGCTTCTTTAGGGGTGAGAGAATCATCGCCATGGCACCAAAGAAGGCGACGAACTCACCCACAGTGAAGCCCCCTGATGCGGACTGTTGGGCGGCCAGATAGGCCATCAGCGCGAGGCCGGATATGGCTATCAGCTGATTGATCTGAACGCTGGTGGTATGGGCGATGATGCTCTTCATTTTGAACTGACGCACACGATTGGCAGCGTTGAAGAAGCGTTGCTGCTCCTGCTGCTGACCTCCAAATAACTTGATCACACGGCTACCTGTGATTACTTCCTCAAGAACGTGGGTCATCTCTCCCATCTTTTGCTGTAGGGTCTTGCTGATCCGGCGTAGGCGTTTGCTGACTGCGCGGACAAAGAAAGCGACGGCAGGCATCAGGACAAAGGCGATTAGGGTGAGTTGCCAGTTGAGATAGAGCATCAATGCTAGCAGGCCGAGAATTGAGAGGGAATCACGCACCAGTGTCACTAGGACATTGGAGGCAGAGCTGGTCAACTGCTCGACGTCATAGGTGACCTTAGAGAGTACAACGCCGGTGGTACTGTTATCGTAGAAGCGCGCAGGAAGGACCAGTAGCTGTTGTAGCATCAGCTCACGAAGGTTAAACACAACCTTGGTTGCCACCGACTCCATGGCGACGTTACTAACCAGGGTGGCAATCCCCTGGATTGCCGCCAAAGCCATCAGCAGCAGCGGAATGAGCGTGATCATGGTAGGGTCTTTATCGACAAAGCTGCCATCGAGCAGCGGCTTCATCAGATAGGGCATGGCTGGCTGGGTGGCGGCCAGCACTACGGTGCCGAGTATGGAGACAAGAAAGGTCTTCCAGTGGGGGCGAACATGTTGGAGGAGGCGGCTGTATTGTCTGTAGGTCGACATCGAATATGGCGTGAAATTCGGTAATAACCGGTTGATGGGAAAGAGGAAATATCTTTGAGCAGCTATCCTACCCATCTGGGGTGGTGATGCCAAGTGTTGATTGCTCTATTTGGGATTGAGCTTGGCGTGATTTTGAGGTTTTGGTGACGCAACAGAGCTTATGATCTGTTACCATCTTTCAATCTGCGGTCATTACAACGGAAAAAAGGGGGGTATTGGCACCTCTATAATTATGGGGTTTAGCGAGGCCACCTTGTCGATATATGGAAGACGTCATAGTTGGTATTATGCAATTAATAAATAAGCTCACGTTGCAGAACAGGGTGCTACAAGTACTGTTCTCACTGGTGATACTCTCCCTCCCCTTAAAGAATGCGATCTATCAGATTAGTTATGGGCTTTTTGCTCTTCTTTTTCTTTTTGCGGTTGTAAGGGG
>JBEVXV010000072.1:0-31833 GCA_040505915.1 Sedimenticola sp.
AACGATGGGGTGCGCGGTAAGGTGATCGGTACCTCCCCCGAGATGGTGCAGTTGGTAGCGCGTGGAGGCGCTCTGGTGACCTATCTGATGGGTAACTTTCTTGCCGCCTCACCCCGTAATCTCGCCACCAACTTCCGTATCAAGGAGCTGCTGGGGATCAGCTACTCTCTACAGAAGGAGAGCACTTCGGCTATTCCCGAGACCCTGCGCGGTTACCTTCAGCAGCGACTCAAGGAGGAGGGGTATGGTGAGCAGCTGCTCAATCTTCGGGTAGAGTTTGCCCAGGCCAATAGCTCATCGTTAGACCTGGTGGTTATTGCTGACTTTGAGGGTGAGTTGGGTGATCTCTATAACCGGCTACGCCGGGCTATTCAGCGTATCTGTGTGGATGCTTGCAGTGAGTATGGCTGGGAGATTCCATTCCCCCAGATGACCTTGCATGGAGCGGTGCCCTCACCGCGATGAATCTTGCATAGATGCTGCCATACTCCATTGCGCTAAGGGCGGCGCTCCTACCATTTTAAGAGCGCCTCTTTTTGGTTACCACCAGCGAACACTGCTTTTCGTTCTGTTTGTGTCGTAATTGTGGCTAAAGTTGCTACGGTAGCTGCGGTGATCCTGTTTCATCGCTTTGATACGCGCCTCGTTTCTGTCCAGCATCTTGTGCAGCAGGCGCTGCTCTTTTCTTGACACCTGTCCATCCTTGCGGAATTTGGCGGCAGTGCGAAAGAATTTTTGCTGTTGCTTGTAGAGGGTTCGCCCCTCCTTCTCTGTCAGCCTACCTTTTTCTATACCTCTCTCTATTTTGTTGTGCTGATCAATCGTGCGATTGAACAGACTGTTGTTTTGGTTGCCGTAGCTATAGCCAGCATATACAGGGGTGGCGGTAAGCAAGCAGAGTGCTGTGGCCATAAGCGTTTTAGTGATCGGTTTCATAATGTCTTCTCCAGTGTGTTGTCTCATGTTTAGAATATGCGACGGACCCTGAATGGAAGCTGAACGAAACGAACTAAATTTACCTTCCGCCCTGGAGCGAGTTAGTGATTCTCCTCACTATCGCCCCATGGTCGGCGATTGATGGTGTAGCCGGAGATTTTGCCAATAAAGGGTAGGGTGAGCATACCGCTGATCCAGCAGACCTGTTTGGGGTCGCGGTAGAGGTGAATGCCAATGGTCATGCCTATATGGCCAGCTCGCGGCTGATCCCGGTAGGTGCCGAAAAGTCGATCCCACCAGGGGAGGCTGAAGCCGAAGTTGCTATTGGTCTCGTCATCTTCCACTGAGTGGTGCACCCGGTGCATATCTGGTGTGACGACAATCAATCGCAGGAGCGCATCGACTCCCTTGGGTAGACGGATGTTGCCATGGTTGAACATGGCGGTGGCATTAAGCATCACCTCGAATATCACAACGGCTGCTATCGGTGGTCCCAAGACCAAGATGACGGCAAACTTGATCAGCATTGAGAGGATGATCTCAAAGGGGTGGAAACGGGCACCTGTAGTGACATCGTAATCGGGGTCGGCGTGATGAACCCGGTGCAGCCGCCATAGGGCGGGTATAGCGTGAACCATGACGTGCTGTAGGTAGATGGAAAAATCCATCGCTACCACGGCGATGATCAATGAGAGCGGAATGGGTATCTGATAGATATTGAGTAGGCCCCATCCCTGCTGCTGGGCGGTGGCTGCCAAGCCCACTGCCGCTACCGGAAAGAGTAGGCGTAAAATCGCGCTGTTGAGAAAAACCAACAGTAGATTATTTCCCCAACGAAGGCGCTTTGAAACGGTCAACTGCCGACAGGGTGAGGCAAGCTCCCACAGTGCAATCAACGCAAAGACGCCAAAGAAGAACCCCAGGCGGATAATGAGTTCATTTTCGAGTATGAGTTTGTTTAGTTCCACGGTTCGGTCAATCCAGGGTGTATTCAGAGGTTTTAGTATACAGCCTGTATCCGCTTTAAAGTTCTGGCGTTTAGTCTGGATATCACTGCTGTCCCGTTACTTTGTAGTATTTTTCAGTAACTCCTTGTGTGGAGGTGTTTTTTAGGGCGCATATATCAACAGCAACATGACATACTGCAATAGAACATTCCCTCTCCCTATGAGGGAGAGGGAGTTAACGGGACAGCAGTGTCTGGATATAGATAGTTTCTGTCGCCAGGCAATAGCCATTCAACGGGTGGGTTTGTTTTTCATGATGGTGGCGCTTACCATTAAGTTTCAATCATCACGCATCGCAAGTGTCAGGCCACCCCCCTATGGATAGCAGTATCATCAGCCAGGTTGTTCTCCCCATTGCCCTATTTACAATCATGCTCGGCATGGGTATGTCGTTGCTGATGAATGATTTTCGTCAAGTAGTAGCGCGGCCATACACTATTTTTCTCGGGGTGGGCTTACAGTTGTTGTGGTTGCCCGCAATCGGTATTGGGGTGGTAGCGCTGTTTCAGCTACCAGCAGAACTGGGACTTGGCCTCATTATTCTCACCCTGGCGCCCGGCGGCGCTACCTCTAATATGATCACCTTCCTCTGTCGTGCAGATACGGCATTGTCGATAACACTCACTGCTATCACCAGCCTAATCACCCCCTTTACCTTGCCGCTGCTGGCGGCGGCACTGTTTCAGTTCTGGATGGGTGACACCCAGGCTATCCCCTTTCCGGTGCTGGAGACGATGCTGAAACTGGTGGTCATCACTATACTGCCGGTCAGTATAGGGTTGCTGCTCAATCACTACTTCCCCACTTTTTGTAAAAAGAGCCGTAAGCCGGTAAAGGTGATGTCGATACTCTTTCTCTTGTTGATTATTGTTGGCATCGCCCGGGCCAACTGGGACCAGTTACCCGCCTATATCACTATTGTCGGTCCGGCAGTGATGGTTATGGTAACCATTGCCATCGGCAGTAGCTTCTGGATTGCCCGCCGTGCAGGGCTCTTTACCCCCCAGGCACTGACTATCGCTATCGAGGTAGGCATTCAGAATGCCGGTACCGCTCTGCTGGTCACCGGTACGGTGCTGCAAAACCCCACTATGTCTGCCAGCGCGTTGATATACGGCATCTTGATGCAGATCCCCGCACTTATTCTGATTGCTTACCGTACCGCCGGTGACCGTGCTTCAGTTGCCGTTTGATATATATCAACTAATTCACTGACGGTTTTTCAGATCTGAAAAATAAATGTGTCATATGACGCAATTAGTCTATGATTTAGCCGGTCATTTTGATATAAATCAAGGTGGAAAAAGAGGGGCGGTAGCACTATTCCCTCCCAGTATCGCAAGCTTTTTTATGCAGTATTTAAGGGGGGACTGACGAAATCCACCACAGGTTTTCTCACAACACCCACAACACCCTTAATTTTTAAGATTTAATAAAGTGAAGAAGAAGTCATCTATGGAGACGAGTCTCATGAAAGTGAACAAGAAGCGAGCACTATCGCTATTGACCGGGGCCGTGCTGGGCCTGGGCATGGCATCAAGCGCCTACTCACAGGCGTCGCTTGAAGATGTAATGAAAGCCCGCGGTCTGACACAGAAAGATCTGCTGGCAGCCGCCAAGACCTACACCCCCACCGGTGCTCGCGATGAGTATCTTGCCTTCAGTTCAGGTGGCCAGAGTGGCCATGTGATCGTATACGGCATTCCGTCGATGCGTATCCTGAAATATATAGGTGTTTTTACACCTGAGCCCTGGCAGGGTTACGGTTTTGACGATGAGTCAAAAGCTGTTTTGGCCCAGGGACAGATCGACGGTAAGGATATCAAGTACGGTGATACCCATCACCCCGCTTTCTCCGAGACCGATGGTGAATACAACGGTCGCTATCTATTTATCAACGATAAGGCCAACCCTCGTATTGCGGTAATCGATCTGCACGATTTTGAAACTAAGCAGATTGTGGTTAACCCCTTCTTTAAAAGCGCACACGGTGGCGCCTTTGTTACGCCAAATACCGAGTATGTAATGGATGCCGCACAATATGCAGCACCCTTTGAAAAGGGCTTTGTGCCTCTGGAAGAGTTCAACGATAAGTATCGTGGTGGTCTGACCTACTGGAAGTTCAACGATAAGGTGGGTCGTCTTGAGCCTGAAAACTCCTTCACCTTTGAGATGCCTCCCTATAGCCAGGATCTCTCCGATGCCGGTAAGGGGCCTTCTGAGGGTTGGGGTTTCACCAACTCTTTCTGTTCTGAGCGTTATGTCGGTGGTATTGAGCGTGGACGTCCACCATTTGAAGCGGGTTGCTCTCAGAAAGATACTGACTTCATGCACGTCACCAACTGGAAAAAGGCCGCCGAGCTGGTTGCCGCCGGTAAGGTTAAGAAGGTCAATGGTCAGTACCTGATCACTATGGAACAGGCGGTAAAAGAGGGTATCTTCTTCTTGATTCCTGAGCCTAAGAGTCCCCATGGTGTTGATGTCAGCCCTGACGGTACTCACATCATCGTCTCTGGTAAGCTCGACAGCCACGCTTGGGTCTATAGCTGGGAGAAGATTCAGAAGGCGATAGCCGATAAGAAATTCGAGGGTAAAGACCCCTATGGCGTGCCTATCATCGCGATGAAGGATGCACTGCGTACCCAGGTTCAGGTGGGTCTCGGTCCACTACATACTCAGTATGACTCGAAAGAGTGTGTGGTTTACACCTCCATCTACGTCGATTCGATGGTCACCAAGTGGGACTATTGTGAAGGCAAGGTGCTGGATCAACTGCATATCCACTACAATATCGGTCATCTGGTTGCGATGGAGGGTGACTCTGCCTCCCCTGATGGCAAGTACCTGGTCTCCCTCAACAAGCTGGCCATTGATCGCTTCAACCCGGTCGGCCCTCTGCATCCTCAGAACCATCAGTTGATCGATATCAGCGGTGACAAGATGCAGCTGCTCTACGATATGCCGCTACCACTGGGCGAACCCCACTACGTGGTGGCTATTAAGGCCGACAAGCTGAAACCGGTCGTTCGTTACAAGTCTGGTTGGAACAGCCGCGCCGACAAGAGGTCCGAATTTAGGACTCGTGCCGGTCGTGAGAAGACGGTACGTGAGGGTAACAGGGTGGATGTCTACGGTACGGTTATCCGTTCACACATCACCCCTGAAATCATAGAGGTGGAAGAGGGCGATACCGTCTCCTTGCATTTCACCAACCTGGAACGTGCACAAGATGAGACTCACGGTTTCGCCATGTACGGCCAGAACGTGAACCTCTCTATCGAGCCCGGCAAGACAGTATCGGCCACCTTCAAAGCCGAAAAAGCCGGTGTCTATCCTTACTACTGCACCGAGTTCTGCTCCGCGCTCCACCTGGAGATGCAGGGTTATCTGTTGGTTAAGCCTAAGGGCTACAAGGCTAAAGCAGGCAAGGCTTCTGAGGGTACCAAGTACACCAAAGCTGACTTTGACAAGCAGGTGAAGACTAACGTCGACACTCAAGCGGTTATTGACTCAGTGGTTGCCTTCATCACCAGCCACAACTACAAGGACTTCAAAACGGTTGTGGATCTGGTTACCGATGCGACTGACCAACTCGGCTTTGCTGCCGAAGCCAAGAAGAAGTCTGAAGGTTTCGCTGCTAAAGGCGATTACCAGAACGCTACACTCTGGGCAGGTCAGCACTGGCAGTATCAGGTGAAGACCGCAGATCTCGGTCTGCGTGCTAAGACTCACCTTGAGGAGAATGGTGCCAAGAAGGTCAAATAAGTACTGAAAGGTATTTGACTAAAGGAAGGGGGCCTCTGGCTCCCTTCTTTGTTTAGCAGAAAAATTGTAACTATTCAGCTGCTGCTCGGGGTCGAAGTCGATTGCCCACATCCATGTGGGCAATCGACTTCGACCCTTGGTAAAAATAGCCTCGTAACAGGGGCCACTGAATGGTTACCGAAAAATTTACCTATCCAGGGACCACTTAAAAGGCTGAAATATAGATCAAGAGCAGGATGGCTATACACCCTGTTCCTATTTGACCTTACTGGATGATTCTCAATGCTGCAAACGGCATATAGTGAGAACCTTCGCCCCTATATAGTGTCAAATTTCACGCTACGGTGGGCTGATATTTACTCCCATTCAGATATAAAACTCTATGAGGAAAAGTTTATGTTAAAACTAAAATCAATTGTTGCGGCTACAGCTGTCGTTACCTTCTCTATGCTTACGGCTGGTAGTGCCATCGCTGCAGATGGTGCGGCGCTATACAAGGCTAAAACCTGTTGGGCATGTCATGGTAAAGATGCCAAAACCCCAATAATGCCCACCTATCCAAAACTCACAGGGCAAAGTGCCGACTACGCATTCAATCAGATGAAGGATATCAAATCGGGTACTCGCAGCAACGGCGGTGCCGCTGCCATGAAGGGTGTGATGGGGCTCGTCACTGAAGAAGAGATGCGTACCATTGCCGATTGGCTCGGCACACTGTAATAGGTAACAGGGTGAATTGATGTATATCAAAGGTTGCTAATATGCTCTATGGCAAACTGCCACGCCATATCAGCAGAGAGCGGCCTCAGGCCCTTTAATAGTATTTGCCGGAGACAATCGGCTAACTCTAGATGATGATCGTTAATCCTCCCGTTATCGGGAGAGAGGAGTGCATAATGAGTGTTAAGATAGTTCTAATGAGTTTGACGACAGCTATGGGTATAGCGCTTGCTGGTGCTGCTGCTGCGGCGAGCTGGAACGAGGCGGGTGGCGAAAAGGATGAGGCGATGCTGCTTGAGCCTGATCGTGACCGCGGTATTGCTGTCTATGAGGTCTGCTCTGCCTGCCATCTGCTTGAAGGTTGGGGGTTGAAAGATGGCACTTTCCCTCAGTTGGCGGGTCAGCACAAAGAGGTGTTGGTCAAGCAGCTTGCAGATATTCGTGCCCTTAATCGTGATAATCCCACTATGTACCCTTTTGCTCTGGACGATCAAATCATGCAGGCAGCCGGTTACCATGAGGGCGATATAGAGCCCACCCAGTTGGTAGCAGATGTCACGGCCTATATTGCTGGTTTGCCGATGAATCCTGATAACGGTAAGGGGCAGTGGAACAAGCTCTTTCCCGAATTTGCCCAGGGTAAGAAACTGTATGACGATAACTGCGTACAGTGCCACGGTGATATTGGCGAAGGTATAGCCGACAAGTTTTACCCCAAGATTCACGGCCAGCACTACGCCTACATGCTGCGTCAGTTCGAGTGGATTCGTGATGGAAAACGCCGCAACGCCAACCCGGATATGGTGAAACAGATCAAAGGGTTCTCCGATAAGGATATGGAGATGGTGATCAACTATGTCTCCCGTATGCCTGTACCCAAGGATACGCTGGCTCCCTCAAAGGATTGGCAGAATCCTGACTACGATTGATTCTGCGCTTCATGCTCAGCCCCTACCATAGGTTGGGCTGGGCAGCAGAAAAGCCCAACAACCCCAGGAGTTTGTCCGAGAATAGAAGCCGTAGCGAGGGAATTTCGCGGTAGGCTCACTATTCTCGGACAGGCTCCTAGTAGGTTGTTGGGCTCTGTTACTCAGCTTAATCCATCATTCATCAAGGGCGATTCAAGCCTAAATAGATCATATACGAGACAATGAACCAAGCTATGCAGTCCAAGCAAACCGTTCAAGTAGGCCTACTCACCCTGGTTGCACTGGGGCTTCTTACTGCCATTTTTTATACACCTACCTGGTGGGTGTCGTTAACAGCACCCAACTATCCGACTGAGTCATTTCCAGATGGTGTGCGTATCCACTTCCATATGAACGGCGTGTTCAATGGCTGCCAAAAGCAGGATAAGGCGGAGATTCAGGAAGATGAGGCGCTGGACTGTGTTCATGAGATGGACACAATTAACCACTATGTAGGTATGTACCCCATTGCGGCAGGTGGGCCGGTGGAGCGGGCATTTAGCCAGTTCCTGCTGGTGATGCTGGGGGTGATGCTGCTTGGTTTTATGTGTACTAAACCGAAGCTTCGTATGGGCATTATGGGTGTTGGTTTTGCCGGAATTATAGGCTGGATGTACATGACCATCTACATCGAAGGTGGTTTTAGCCTGGAGAACGGGGGCTATGTTGAAGCGATGGTGACCGCTCTCGATCAGGATGCAGGTGGCGATAAATCAGAAGAACCGGAATTTGTCATCGGCGGAATTGTTGGTGTGTTGAAAAACTCTCTGGCAGAGTCTGGTGTTAGCGTTGTTTTACCCTCCGAGATGAATAAGAGTGAGGGCGGTGCCGCAGCTGACAAAGCTGAACTGATCGAACAGCTTCGAATTACATACGATAGAGATCAGCAGAAACAGGAAAATCCTATCGCTTGGAGTGGCAGCACCTTTGATGTGATGACTTGGCACTACGCTAAGAGTCTAGGCCGCTACTTCAATAATCAGGCTGAAATCATCCCAATGGTCGCCAATCTAAAAATAGCGATCAATGTGGTATTTATTGGCCTGATTGGTGCCATGGCACTGCTTATTTTTGGTGCACGCAAGAACAGTGGTCTGCTCTTCTGGCTGCTGGTACTGGTGCCGATAGCACTCCCCGTCTTCTTTATTATCGACTACTCGGCTTGGTTGTGGTGGTATGGGCACACCCTAAACGATATGGGTGCCTTCTCGGTAAAACCGTTTATGCCCACCGTATTTGGTCAGGGTAAGGTGGCACAGTTTGCCACCCACTCCTACCCTTCGATAGGCTTTGGTTTAATGATGCTGACCTCTCTGGTGCTTGGGCTGGCGGCATTGATCCGAAAGAAACAGTTCAGAGGCGGAGTTTAAATACAGATCACAGAGAACGTCGAGATTAGTGGTGCTTACTTAAGCCCAAGTTTTATTGTAGGAGCGGCGCCCTCGTCACGAAGGGTGTAGCACCGGCCCTGCCTTATTCCATCACTCCGAGGGCGGGCTCCGACAGCACAATGAGTACATTAGCGTTGAATAACGAGCCACACTTCAAGTAGGCAATATGAACATACACTCCTCTTCTCTGTGTGCTTGGTGGTGCTCGGTGTTCCCTGAAAAGCACTATTCAGGCCAGGGTATCTTCTTACTAGGGCTACTGCTGGCGTGCCTGGTTTTGCCTGCCCAGGGAGGAGAGTACCCCTCTTTCCAAACACTGGTAGATGCCACCGAATCCGGTGGTCTACTCTCTCCCCCAGCTGGAACCTATGCAGGCCCGGTCACGGTCACAGATCCCATTACCATTGATGGGCGCGGGGAGGTAACCATTGATGCCGGTGGTAAAGGGTCTGTTATCTATCTCGAAACCGATGGTGCAACGATCAAGAATCTGCGCCTGACCAACTCTGGTGGCTCGCACAACGATGTGGATTCCGGTGTTCAAGTTAAGGGCAACTTCAATGTCATTTCTAACAACATCATAGATAACAGCCTGTTTGGTATCGATTTGTCACAGTCAAAGAGCAACATCGTGCGTGCCAACAGGATTTCATCTAAAGATGTCGAGCTGGGAATGCGTGGAGATGCCATCCGCCTCTGGTATAGCTTCAACAACAAGGTGACCGACAATGTGGTGCGAGGCTCCAGAGATATCGTCGTTTGGTACTCCAAGGGTAATTTGATCGCCCGTAATGATGCTCGTGGTGGTCGCTACTCACTGCACTTTATGTACTCCCAGTTTAATGAAGTGTTGGCAAATCATTTTGAGAATAACTCTGTTGGTATCTTCCTGATGTACAGTGACGATGTCATTGTAAAAGATAACTACATCGCCCATGCCATAGGTGCAACCGGTATGGGGATAGGTTTTAAGGAGACCTCCAATGTCGATATCATCGGCAACCAGATACTCTATTGCGCCACTGGAATCTATTTGGATGTTTCGCCCTATCAGCCCGATACCACCAACCGGGTTAGCAACAACCTGATCGCCTACAGCGGTATCGGCATCCTCTTTCTCAATGACTGGAAGGGCAATATCATCAAAGGCAACAGCCTCAAAGGTAATATCACCCAAGTGGCTGTTGGTGGTGCAAGAACAGCAAAGCGTAATGAGTGGAAAGGTAACTTCTGGGATGACTACGAGGGTTTCGATCAGGATGGGGATGGCGTAGGTGACAAGCCCTACGAGCTCTACAACTATGCCGACCGTATCTGGATGGATGTGCCAGCGGCACAGTTTTTTAAGGGCTCGCCGGTACTTGAGGTATTGGATTTTCTTGAACGGCTGGCACCCTTTACCGATCCCGCGATGGTGTTGCGGGATAAGAGGCCTATGATGACAACAGAGTTGGCTCGGATTGAGATCGAAGAAAAGGAGAAAGACCCTGATGTAAGTAGTGAAGCGGGTGGATTTGATGCGCTTAAAGCACTGCGTGATTCGTTGACAAGGTAGGCAGAAGCCAAGACTCAAAGAACAAAGTTTTTATCAAGGCAATATCTGAATGAGTGACAAGAAAGAGACAAAGCGCAAACCGGCGCTCTCTGCTAAACGTAAAGAGCAGGCGCGTCGTGAATTTCTGCGCACTACCGCTATGGCTACGGCGGTGGTGGGCTTCTCGCTGCTTGGTTTTTTACCGGTAATTCAAGGCAAGACGCTAGCGCTACGCCCTCCGGGTGCATTGAAAACCACGGATGATGAACAGGAGTTTCTCTCCTCCTGTATCAAGTGTGGTCAGTGTGTTCAAGTCTGCCCTGTCGAAGCGATCAAACTGGCAGATATGGATAAGGGGTTTGGTATCGGCTCTCCCTATATTGATGCGCGTGAACAGGCGTGTGACTTCTCATGCGATGGTCTCCAGTGTGTGCTGGCCTGCCCCACCGGATCACTTACACACGAACTCAACTTTCCTGCAGATACACGCATGGGTTTTGCCCGCCTCGCCCGCCCAGCTAAGTGCCTGGCTATTCAGGGCAAGGGTTTCAAAGGGACGGCGAGAGGGCCGGATTACAAGGGGTTGCTACGCTACGATGAGGTAGATCGCTGGAACCCGATCCGCGTTGCCGACTACCCCTATGATCTTGAGCTCTGCGATCTCTGTGTGCGGCAGTGCCCTATCGAAATTCGTATCATCCAGTGTCTTGAAAAGGATGAGGCGGCAAAGAGTGGAAAAGTCGAACGTGTAGCCGAGCGACAGGGTAATGAGTGTCCACCGAAACATGCTATCGCCCTGGAGCCTACTGTTATGGCTGATGGTAAGACCCAGATGGTGCCTGTGATCAAGGATGGCTGTGTCGGTTGTGGGGTGTGCGAGATGATCTGTCCACCCGATCCCGCCGCTATCGTTATCGATATCGACAAGATTGCCGAGTGGGGTTGAGATGAATTACATTAAAGAGTCATTTATACATCTCCTTGGTGGTGGTGCCACCAAGCCTCAGCCGGATGAGATTACCCCGGCAGCCCAAAAAGTCCACTTTGATAAGAGGCAGAAGCCACCTACCAAGGAGGAGCTGCAAGCGATACATGCGGCTCATCAGGGACGCCCTCAAAAGTGGCGCAACCGCCGCTGGATCACCTTGTTGATCGTCAATCTGCTGTTTGTCGTCTCCTACTATTTCGATATACAGCTGCTTGAAGGGGCGATGACGGCCTCTCGCTTTGTCGGTTTTCATATGGCCGATCTCAACTCCGCCCTGCAGGTGATGTTGGCGTTCAAGCAGGTGCTGCTCAATCTGGTCATAGGTACTGTTACCATCTTTATTCTCTGGCTGCTGCTGGGGGGGCGTACCTTCTGTTCATGGGCCTGCCCCTACCACCTGCTCTCAGAGTGGGCGGAGATGATTCATCTCTGGCTGGTGCGTCGAAAAATCATCAAGAACCACACCTTCGATCTCCGAGCAAGGGCCGTGCTCTACCTGATTTTTGCTGTTATGGCGATTGTTGCCGGTTACACTGTGTTTGAAACCATCTCACCTACAGGTATTGTCAGTAGGGCGCTGATCTACGGTCCAGGGATTGCTCTGGTCTGGGTCGGTTTCCTGCTACTGTTCGAGATCTTCTATTCACGCCGCGCCTGGTGTCGCTACGTCTGCCCCATCGGGATTACTTATGGCGTAGTGGGGACGATATCACCACTGCGGGTGACGTATAATGCAGAGGATTGTCACCATGAGGGTGATTGCCGTAAGGCTTGCCTGGTTCCTCATGTGCTGGATGTGACCATTAAGGGGCGCGCTCATGATGTGACGGTGGATGTCAGCGCAGACTGTACCCGTTGTGGTATGTGTATCGATATCTGCCCGAGTGATAGCCTCAAGTTCGAGTTTAAGGGATTGGGTAAGCATTTGTAACTATGTTTCTGTTCCACATAACGGGTAACCTTGATGTAGGATCGACAGGTTTTGTCTGCTCATACGGGATATTAAATTTAAAGGCTGCTTAATGATCCATTTTCAAAATGTTGTGAAAAAGTTTCGGCGCCACGAGGTGCTGAAGGGGGTTGAGCTCAAAATTGAACGCGGCCACCGTATCGCGCTGGTGGGATCAAACGGTGCTGGAAAAACCACACTGATTCGTTGCCTTCTGGGTGAATATACCTGTGACGGTGAAGTGACCGTTGACGGCATGAACCCACGCAACCATCGCCGAGAGGTGCTTTCGAAGGTCGGTTTTGTTCCCCAGTTACCACCACCGCTGAAGATGCCGGTGAGACAACTGATCCACTTTGCCGCCAGCCTCTGCGATGCCGATCCTCAGCGGATGCATGATGTGGCCACCCGTTTGGGCCTTGACACGGATCAGTTTAAACACCAGCCCTTCGTCAAGCTCTCCGGTGGTCAGAAGCAGAAGCTGCTGATTGCTATAGCGCTTGGTCGCGACAGTGAGTTGCTGGTACTTGATGAGCCTGCCGCCAACCTCGACCCGGAAGCTCGTCACATCTTTTTCCAGTTGCTGGCAGAGAAGAAAGATGATGCGGCCATGATCATCTCCAGTCACCGCCTCGATGAAGTAGCCCCCTTGGTTAATCGTGTGGTTGAGATGGATCAGGGCAACATAGTGTTGGATGATCGGGTGGCAGATCTGGTGGATATGTCCAGCCGTCTCTACTGTCGTATCGGCTTGATCAAGGCGGAAGAGGCATTTGCAAAGGCCATAGGTCAATGGGGCTTTGTTGGTACAAGTGATCGCTTGTCATGGAGTGGTCATGTGGCCGGTCCCGACCGCCTGCGCTTCCTCGGTGTACTCTCGCGCTACGCTGCGCTGCTGGCAAGTATCCAGATGGAAGAGGAGAGTGAGTTGGAATCGGTGCAGAATGGTTAAGACGTTAGCGGCCACTCTACTGCTATTGCTCTCCGCCTGTTCCGGTGATCCGGGTACTGGCGCCAAAGAGGTGAAGTGGGATCGCGATGCCTGTGAGCGCTGTCGCATGGTCCTTAGTGATCGGGTTCACTCCGCACAGGTGCGGTTTTTCCCTGCCGGAGGGAAACGCTCAAAGGTACTCAAATTTGATGATGTCGGTTGTGCCTCTCTATGGCTGGAGGATAAGCCGTTCAAAGATGACTCAACAACTGAAATATGGGTTACCGATCACCGCAGTGGCGACTGGATAGATGCCAGAAAAGCGCACTATGTGAAAGGACACCTGACACCGATGGAGTATGGCCTGGGGGCGCAGCCCGATGCCACTCCCGGCAGTTTCGACTACACTCAGGCGCTGGCCGATATTCACAATACAGAATCGCACTACAACGCCCACGGCGTCGACCTGCTCAAACGTCTCAGTGAACAGACGAAACAGCGTGAGGCTACACAAACAGCACCACAACAGATGACGGATAAAACAGACCAATGAAACATCTCTGGCTTACCGCCTATGCGGATATTATCGAATCACTCAGGGCGCGCTGGTTCATGGTCTACACCATGGTCTTTGGTGGGCTGGTGGTGGTGCTCTTTGCCTATGGACTGGCGGAGTCCCGCATCATGGGCTTTACCGGTCTGTCGCGTCTGCTGCTTACCTATATCCAGCTCTCGATGGCGATACTGCCGGTGTTTGTACTGATCACCACGGTGCGCTCCGTCGCCGGTGATCGGGAGGCGGGGGTGTTCGAGTACCTGCTGTCGCTGCCAATCAGTCTCAGTGCCTGGTTCTGGGGCAAGATCTTTGGTCGATTTCTGGTGGTCTTTCTACCGGTTTTTCTCGCCATGGTCGGTGCCGTGGCCTGGGGAATGGTGCAAGAGGTGGAAGTACCCTGGAACCTGCTGGTCTACTATACTGGCCTGCTGATGGCTCTGGCCTGGTGCTTTCTCGGTATCGGTATGCTGATCTCCACCATCGCCCGCTCATCGGATGTGGCTCAGGGTGCGGCATTTGTAATCTGGCTGACCTTGTTGCTGTTTCTCGACCTCATTTTGCTTGGTGTCTTGATTCAGGAGCACCTACCCGCAGAGACCGCAGTGGCCATCGCGCTGTCCAATCCAATGCAGGTATTCCGTACCGCCACCATGATGTTGTTTGATCCCCAGCTAGTGCTGCTCGGCCCTTCTGCCTATGTCATCCTCGATAACTTTGGGCAGGTAGGTTACATGGTTTACGCTTTTGTCTATCCGGTGTTTCTTGGAACTGCCTGCGCAGCCCTCGGCTTTGTCCTGTTTAGGCGTAGTGATCTGCCGTAACCGACTCCGGCACCGGTAAACAAGACGACCGCAACCCAATCAAGAGTGTGCGGTGTTCATCGCGGCGGGGTCGCCGCCTTGTTGGCGATATCCACGTAGGAGCCCCGCCCTCGGGGCGAAGGGAGCGGGCACCGTACTCATTTTTGAGCATGGATTAACTGCGTGAAACACTAGCCTAGGAGCCTGTCCGAGAATAGGCACCGTAGCGAGGGAAGTCCATTTTGAGTCATTTTTTCTGGTCATTTGAGGCAAATAGTTACTCTTATTCAACGAAAATGAGCGGAAAAAAGGGCCGAAATGGGCTTTCCGCAGTAGGTGTCCTATTCTCGGACAGGCTCCTAGTACACAACCACCCACAAAATATGCGCCGAATCGGAGCGATAGTCCCGGCTACTGCTGGTATCCCCCTGCATTGAAGTCTAGTATTGAGGCTTGATTGACTAGCTGCAAGCCCTCTACTTGGCCAGATAGCATGTCAAAAGACCAGCAGAAGCTCTTGCTTATGTAATAGGCTTCAGCAAGCTGGCAGAACCATCGCAAACAAAAACTATCAATAACAACTAGGTTCGGAGGAGAGTCCTTTATGAAAATTGAAACACTGGCGATACACGGCGGTTATGAACCGGATCCGACAACAAAGGCGGTTGCTGTTCCGATCTACCAGACCACCTCCTATGCATTCGATGACACACAGCACGGTGCAGATCTTTTCGATCTGAAGGTGGCGGGTAATATCTACACCCGGATTATGAACCCCACCACCGATGTGCTGGAGAAGCGGGTGGCGGCAATGGAAGGCGGCGTAGGCGCACTCGGCCTTGCATCCGGTATGGCGGCTATCACCTATGCCATCTTCACCATCGCTGAGGCGGGGGACAATATTGTCACCACCTCCACCCTCTATGGTGGTACTTACAACCTCTTTGCTCATACCCTGCCTAAGCTTGGTATCGAGTCCCGCTTTGCCGACTACCGTGATGTGGATGCCATGGCGGCACTGATAGATGACAAGACCAAGGCGGTCTTCTGTGAGTCTGTTGGTAACCCCGCTGGCAATGTGGCGGATCTCTCTGCCCTGGCGGCGATGGCGCACGCCCATGGTGTTCCCCTGATTGTCGATAACACCGTACCCTCACCCTATCTCTGTCGCCCCTTTGAGCATGGTGCCGATATCGTTGTCCATGCACTGACCAAGTACATGGGCGGACACGGTACCACCATCGCCGGTGTTCTGGTCGACTCCGGCAAGTTCCCGTGGGCTGAGCATAAAGTGCGTTTCTCTTGTCTCAACGAACCGGATGCCTCCTACCATGGAGTGGTCTACACCGAAGCGTTGGGTGAGGCGGCATATATCGGGCGGGCGAGGGTGGTTCCTTTGCGCAGCATGGGTGCAGCCATTTCGCCCTTTAACAGCTTCCAGATCCTACAGGGTATAGAGACTCTTCACGTTCGGATGGACCGTCACTGTGAGAATGCTCTGGCGGTAGCCAACTACCTCCAAGACCACCCCAAGGTCGAGTGGGTGCGCTATGCCGGGCTCGATAGCCATCCCGATAAACCCTTGGTAGATCGCTATATGGGTGGTAAGGCTGCCGGTATCCTATCTTTCGGAATCAAGGGTGGTAAAGAGTCCGGGGCAAAATTCATCGATGCTCTGCAGCTGGCGGTACGTCTGGTGAATATCGGTGATGCCAAGACCCTTGCCTGTCATCCGGCGACCACCACCCATCGCCAGCTAAATGCAGAAGAGATGGTTGCCGCAGGTGTCAGCGAGGATATGGTGCGCCTATCTGTAGGTATCGAGCATATCGACGATATTATTGCCGATATCGAGCAGGCACTGGCGGCTACAGGTTAGCAGGATCATAGACTATCCGTGGGTGGATGCATTGCGCATCCACCCCGGTAATAAGATAATTTTCTGATAGAAAGTGAAACGGGTCTTGCGACCCGTATCAGGATATTCAGTGCGTCAAACTAAGCCACCGGCTTTGAGCTGGTGGTAGTTGAGTTACGCTTTACATGCCTTGTGAAAGCCAACAGTTCCGCCGAGCATCGATTTTCCGATGACATTGGAGTAACCGAGTTCGTGAAGCAGCTGGGATAGCTCTTCAGTCGAGTAGTAGAGGCGGATGGCATCAACAAAATACTGGTGACAGGAGACTGCGACAGGGCTGGAACGAATCGCCCATGAGGTCATCTTGAGGCAGGCTTTCAGGTAGAGGTAGTAGGACTCTTCCACAAGCTTGTTGGCTGGGCGCAGCATATCGCAGTGGTAGAAGTGTCCACCTGGCTTGAGTACCCGGCTGATCTCTGAGAATACGTCGATAACCCGCAGATGCCGTGTTGCATACTGGAGTGTTACCACATCAAAGTGATTGTCAGGGAAGGGTAAAGTGTGTACGTCACCAATGTTTTTGTTGATCTTGAATCCCTGCTTTGCGGCGCGGTCCTTGCCCACTTCCTGCATGGCATCACTGCGATCAACTGCGTAGACATCCAGTTTAGGCTGCTTTTTTAGCAACTCAATGCCGATAACATTGGTTCCTGCGCAGACATCGAGCACTCTCTGGCCTGGTTCAACGTCAATGGTGTCGATGAAACGGCGGCGTAGCCCCTTAAGTGTTCCCAGGCTGGCAAAGTCGTTTGCCCTGTCATACACGGATGCAACATCAGAAAATACATCGTTGATCTTTGTATCCCATATGCCGTTGAAAGCCTCTTGTCGGATACGCTCTTTTTCTTGAAAACTCGTCATCATCTTCCTCGACTGTAATTCATTGGTCTGCTCTATACCTGAGTCCACGACTACATGGCGGATGCGCAGCGCAGTGTTATATACCTGTTTCACTGTGGATTCAAAAAAAGTTAATCCCTCCCGTAGGTTGAGTGGGCTTCTTTATGAACCGGCATAGAATCAACAGCTTGTGCCAGAAATTAAGGTGTCAGTACTTAAAGGTGCTGCCTTGATTTCCAAGTTGCTGAAATATATGGAAAACTGGATCGTTTATTGTCTTAGGTGATGGACCGAAAGTCTAAAGACCTACAGCAACCACCGAGCAATCAGACTGCGCGCATAATACCTATCATCGCTCTATTGGGCAACAACATAGGGTGTATTATTTTTCTATGGGACGCCTATTCCCCTGCGGTGGTGCCTATTCTCGGGCAGGCTCCTGGGGCTGGGAACTCCGAAACTTGAATTAGATAAAACGTTCTTTTAGTCGTCGGCAATGGAGAGGTAGGCGAAGATATCTTCCAGCTCTTTATCACTGAAGTCATCAAGCAGTTCGCTCTCCGGGTCCTCTTCATCGTGTATGCGGATCTTTTCGCGGTATTTCTTTACCTGCCGCCAGAGGTAGTTGGTGTATTGCCCTGCCAACATCGGGACGGCTTTTTTTATGCTGCCCCAGCCCTCTTTGCCATGACAGGACGCGCACTCTTTTTTGTAAATTTTCCGGCCTTTATTGATATCACCTTTGGCTCTGGGGATCTGCATCAGTCGTTTTGACGCAAGCAGGCGTTCGTAGGCATCAAAACCGGGGTCGTTTTCGTTAGCCGGTGGCAGCTTGGTCTTTAGGGTGATTCGTGACAGGTACTCAGCGACATGGAATATGTCGGCATCGGGCATCTGCCGGTCATCTACGTACTCAACCATCGCCATATTTGGGCGTTTACGTTCTCTGAAGAGATGGAGTTGTGTGGCGGTAAAGGCGGTAGCCATGCCAGCAATACGTGGGTATTCGCCATCCTTGCCGCCTTCACCATATTCGCCATGACAACCGGCACAGACTTCATTGATCTCTTCGCCGGTGTCGGGGTCGTAGTCGAACTCCTGGGCCTGGAGGAGGGGGTGGTATAGGGCCAGCAGCAGGGCGCTGCAACTAATGAGATGACATATTTTCATGGTTTATCTGCGGTGGTTATCTGTGTATTTGTTTGTTATCTGATTCTCTTTAGCTTGTAAGTGTCTCACTTCGCTTTGGTGTGAGGGCTGTTTGGTATAGCCCGTGCGACGTTCATCGTGGCGAGGGTGACGCTCCTACTAATAAAATACAGAGCCTGATATTGCGGTTCTATGCGTGTTTTTTTGTTAACGGGTTATTTGGGTTGGCCGTGCCAGGCGTGGGTCGTTTCTGGTGCACTGCCCCATAACCCCTCCCGTCTGTCGATGGCACTCTGCTCTCTGCTCATCAGTCTCTTTTTTAACTCAGGGTCGATAGGGTAACGGCCAAGGACTACGGCGTAGCCATCCTCCACCATTATGGCGTTGAGTGAGTGGTTTTCATCTTTGAAGACTAGGGCAGATAGGCGGCCATAACGGTCTTGTTTGGTTAGATCACCCATCAGATGGAGCTTCTGGCCTGCTGTGACCAATCCTTTCAGGTGTGCCGTGGCGGCCTCTCCAATTTTCATCAGGGTAGGTTTGCTTAGTGCTGTCCGCTGGAGGTCTTTGGTCAGTTTAGGGTTCTCTACATCTTCCGGGGCATCGATGCCGATAAGCTGGATGCGTACCGATTTACTCTCCATATTCACTACCAGTGTGTCGCCATCTTCAACTTTGATCAAAGAGACGAGTTGCTGATTTCCCGCGCCGGAGTGGGTGAGCGGGAGAAGCAGGGTCAGGGTTAATAGCGTGTGTTTGATCATAGTCACTCTCCTATCGTGGTAGCCAGAGGATAAAGAAGAAGCAGAATATTACCAGGGCGATAAAAAACAGGACAAATCTCGTCTTGACACCGGCTCGATAGCCCCGCTTCTGGTGGTGAGAGACTGCACCACAGTGTGGGCAGTTTGCCACATCATCTGGAATATTTTTGCCACAATAGAGGCAGTTGACCTGTTGCATCGTTGTTTAATGACTGGTGCCGCTGGAGCGGGTCAGCTTGTTGTGTACATTGTATTTACCTGATGGCTTTTTCATCGGCAGGCGTTTGATCTCTTCCAGTGTATTGGCATCGTAGATCACCAGTGCACCCTCAAGATCCCAGATGCTGACCAGTGCGTATTTTCCATCTTTGGTAAATTCGACATGGGCGGAGGTCTTGCCGGGTGCCGGTTTCAGTGTCTTGACGATCTCCAGGGTCTGTTTGTCGATAACGTGCATCAGATCCTTGTTGGGGCCGAAGAAGACATCTACCCAGGCGTAGGGGCTTTTCTCGTGACTGCGCATAAAAAAACCCGGACCCTGAGTCTCAATCCGCTTGATCACTTCCCAGCTCTTAGTATCGATGATGGTGACCACCCCTTCCTTGATATTTGGGGTTGCCAATACCGTTCGTCCCTGATAGTCCCAGGTGATACCGGAGCTGAGGTGTGGCATACCGGGAAGGCTCACCTTGCCGACTGCACGCTTCAGGTCCAGGTCCACTACCTGACCGGTGCCGTCACGGGCGGTGCCGATAATGCGGTCGTACTCCTGGGTCATAAAGAAGTCATCGAGATAATCCTTGAGCTGGATGCGGCGTACAGCGAATGGCTCCTCTTTGTGGGCATCACCGGACTCTCTGTTGTAGTCGTGAACCCAGCCGGAGAAACCGGCCGGTGGTTCATCAAGATAGCTGATCTCCCACACCTCGGGGATATCTTTGAGAGCGGCGACAAAGCTGTTGCGTGGGTCGGCTGTGTAGACGGCGCTGACTCTTGAGCTGTTGCCATTATCATCCTTTGCCTCGATCACCTTGAGAGGGGAGAGGTCTTTGGCATCCAGCACGGTGAGTGTGTGGGGTAGGTAGTTGGCGACGATGAGGTAGCGGCCGTCGTGGGAGACTGCCAGGTTGCGGGTGTTGATGCCAGCGCGTACCTCGGCGACATATTTTAGGTTGAAAGCATCGAACTTACTGATCCAGCCGTCACGGGAGGCGAAGTAGATATAACGTCCACCCTCGGCCCATTTGGGGCCACCATGGAGGGCGAAACGGGTGGGTAGGCGGTGTATGGGGGTAAAGCTGTTACCGTCGAGCAGAGTGGCGTGGTGATCTCCCAGCTCCACCACCATAAAGAGGTTATCGACCTCTGCGTCAAATAGAGGTTTATCCGGCAGGCTGCCCGGTTTGTGGTAGATCAACTGGCTCGCCTTGATCTCTTTCATTCCCCAGATTGGGGTCTCAGTGAGCGGGGTATAGGCCAGATCCACCAGCGATTGAATCTCTGTGTCGTTGAGTTTCCCCTTAAATGCGGGCATCTGGGTGGCGACACGGCCCTCTTTGATTACCTTTGCGGCGGCTTTTTTGCGCAGTCGTTTAAGGTTCTGCGGCAGCAGCGCGGGGCCAACCTTGCCCAGCCGATCTTCACCGTGGCATTCGGCACAGTGCTGTTTGTAGAGTGCTGGGGTATCGTCGTTGGCGGATACGGTGGTGACACCACATAGACATAGGAGGGTAAGGAAGAGGGTGCTATGTTTTTTTTGGTGAATTAAAGGCATCGGTTTATTGTTTCGTTATGAGTGATATTGGGTGCAAAATGCTACGCATATTGCCCCGTAGGAGCCCCGCCCCTAGGGTGATGGAGTATGGCAGGGGCCGAGCCACGTTCATTGCGGCGAGGGCCGCCGTTTCTACGCTGTTGGTGAGGATTGTTTTAACCATTTAAACCCCGATCTCATCATCGGTAAGATAACAGGCCGGATCTTCGGCCCATGCATCACCGGTCAGTTGCAGGGCACGCACCCGTGTGTTGCCTCCACAGATATCGAAATAGGCGCACTCTCCACAACGCCCCCCGACCGTTCTTGGCAGCTGTTTCAAGCCGGCCATAATGGGGTCTGACGTATCTTGCCAGACCTCAGAGAAGGGGCGCTCTTTGACGTTACCCAGGTTGTAGTGCCACCACATGGTATCCGGGTGGACATTACCCTGATTGTCGATGTTGGAGATGTTGACGCCGGAGCTGTTGCCGCCCCACTGGGATAGTTTTGCCTGGATATGTTCTGCCTGCTCGGGAAAGTGCTTGTGAACCCAGTGCAGTAGGTAGACGCCGTCGGCGTCGTTATTGCCGGTGACAAACTCTGTATTACGCCCGCCTCTTGTGTCGGCAAGGGCGCGTTCAAATAGTAGCTTCATGGCCCAGCGGGTGGTGTTGAGAAAGACGTCGTCCTTCCGGTTTTTGTTACCACGCCCGGCGTAGTTAAGATGGGAGAAGTAGAATTTGTCTACCTGCTCCTCATCCATCAGGTCAAGAAGCTGAGGTAACTCCTCGGCATTGTCCTGGGTCATGGTATAGCGTAGGCCTACTTTGATGCCTTGGTCGCGGCAGAGGCGAAGCCCTCTCATTGATGCGTCAAAGGCTCCCTTCATACGACGGAAATTGTCATGGGTTTGCCCCATACCGTCAAAGCTGATGCCCAGGTAGTCGAAACCGACAGCGGCGATCTTCTCGATATTACTCTTATCGATAAGGGTGCCGTTGGTGGAGAGGGCGGTATAGAACCCCATCGCTTTGGCGTGATGAGCAATCTCGTAGATATCGGGGCGCAGCAGTGGCTCACCACCGGAGAGGATCAGTACCGGCACCTTGAACCCTTTGAGGTCATCCATCACCTCGAAAACCTGCTCAGTGCTCAGCTCATTGGGGAAGTCGGTGTCGGCCGAGACGGCATAGCAGTGTTTACAGGTGAGGTTGCAACGCCGCACCAGATTCCAGATCACCACTGGACCGGGTGGATTGCGCTTTGGTCCCAATGGTTTTGGGGACTCAATCTCCTGCATGAATTGTGAGATTCTGAACATATAAAATCAGTTGTCAGTTGTCAGTTGTCAGTTGGTAGGGTGGTTGCGCTGTGCTTATCCACCCTGCATTTTAGCTAAAATCGCATCCCGGTTTTCTTCAGTATCTTTGAGCTGAACAACACCTCATGCCCGCGGTTGTTTTCACCGAGCATCTTTACGATCACCTCCACCTTTTCCATCACTTCGTTGCGGTCTTTTCCATGAACCATGGCGAAAAGGTTGTAGTTCCACTGGGGTTGGTGGCGTGGGCGCTGGTAGGCATGGCTGACAAAGTCGAGGTTACCTATCTTCTCGCCGTACTCTTCTACCTTGTCATCGGGTAGATCCCATACGGTCATTCCATTACCCCGGAAACCCAGTGTGTAGTGGTTGGGAACGGCACCGATACGCCGGATAGCGCCACTCTCCTGCATTTTTGCCATTCGGCTCATTACCTCTTTTGCACTGCATTCAACCCGCCTTGCAATCTCTTCGTAGGGCTGGGGTACCAGTGGCAGACCCGCTTGAGTCTCCTTGACTATCAGGCGGTCTAGCTCATCCAGTGTGGTGTCACTATGTGTACTCACTAGACTCCCTGGATAAATCTTTATGGATCTCGCGATAAGCGGCGAGATTGGCATAGGCGAGTATCGGTAACAGCACAATCTCCAGCGGTGAAAATATAAGCAGTGCGGCAAGCTGGGTAACACCTAGAACCAGCGCCCACAGCATCATCACGTAAAAATGGGTGACAATACTTTTAATACTGAAAACCACCGCATCAACAAATCCAGCCTGAGCTTCGAACGCATGAGGCAGGGAGAAGACCGTGACGCAGTATGCGATAAAGGCCAGAATTAGTCCGGCTAGACTGGTGTTAAGAATGAAGCTGTTGACCTCCGAACGATAGCCCAGGTTTTCAATGTAGTCGCTAAGTAGAACCGGATCGAGCTTGAAGTAGAAGCTGTAGATGACAATTGCATCTGAGATCCAGATGAGGTAGAGCACAAGCATGAATAGCGTGAGTACCCAGCAGGCACTGGGTACACGGGTCAGACCATTGATAATGTCATTGACGTTGCTCTGCTGCCCTCGGTCGCTAATGGATGTAAGTGGGTAATAGAGTGCCGACAGGGCGGGTATCAGGATAATAAATCCGGTTGCGAGCAGGTAGTAAAAGAGGCCGTAGCCCTCAGACACCATTGCGTACTGCATGAGCGAGCCCGGCAATAGAAAGAGTGCGATATAGGTGCTGCTTATCAAAGCATTTTTCTTATAGTAGCGCCAGCCTTGCTGTAACCAGCTACCAATGGAACCTACAGTTATGGCGTTATCTGCACTCATAATCGGTGGCTCTCCCTGACATATCTGGGCTCAATCTGTCGGTTTGATCTGGCTGACCCTGAAGTCAGGCATATTGATTGAACCCATGACATGAAGGACTATGCCAGCCCCGAAGAAAAACACCACACTAGCGGCAAAGCTGGCGAAGATAGGGCTCTCCGTGCCGAACTGGGAGCCGTAGTAACCGGCAGCAGCGATAAACCCTACACCACACAGGTAGAATATGATGGCGATTACAAAGGTGATTTTCTGACCAAGTTTGCGTTGTTTCAAGAGAGTGACCTGCATGAGTAAATGACCATTGTATCCGAAGATGTTCTTTCAAACCTCGAATTTCAGCCCGATAAAAAATTCCCTCTCTTTAGGCATGTTGTAGACAGGGTAGCCGGTCGCCTCCTCAATTTTTGAAAGTGTTTCCCCGATGCCCTTAGGTTTCTCGGTGGCGAGCACAAACCACATGTTGAATTTGTGGTCGCGAGCGTAGTTATGGGCCACTTCAGAAAAAGCGTTAACCTGCTCGCTAACCCGGTCAAATTTTTCAGCCGGAATCGACATAGCGCAGAGGCTGAGTTCGCCACCGAGGCGCTCTGCGTTGTAGAGAGGACCAAAGCGTGAGAGTTGCTTTTTTTTCAACATCTTTTTCAGGCGCTGGATCAACTCGCTTTCGCCTATACCCAGTCTCTCTGCCACCTGAAGATAGGGGCGGTCACTGATGGGGAATCCGCCTTGTAGATTATTGATGATGCTGCGGTCTAGCCCGTCCATTACTGATAACGTGCGCCACGCTGTTTGAAGCGTCGCCCACTGAACAGCACTTTGTAGGAGATGCCCTCCATCTCAGGGAGATGGGTCAGCCCCTCTATGGTATCTAGCACCCGTTGCCGCTCTTTGCCGTGGATCATGGTGAAGAGGTTGTAGGGCCACTCCGGCAGTCGTCGGGGTCGTTGATAGCAGAGGGTGATGCAGGGCTCCTCACCCAGTACTTCACCGACGGCATCGAGCTGTGAGTCTGGGACATCCCATACCACCATGGCATTGGCTTTGTAGCCCAACTCGTGATGGCGCACCACCAGCCCCAAGCGTTTGATGACACCACTCTTCTGCATCAGATCGATGCGTTCAATAACCTCCTCTTCAGCGAGGCCGATTTGTGTTCCCACCTCGGCGTAGGGGTGGCTGGAGATGGGTAGGCCACTCTGGATCTCGGCAATAAGTTGGTAGTCCAGATCGGTCAGCACCATAGTGGGAACCCTAGGTCGATATGAAACTGCTTCTCAAGTGGCAGGTTAAGAAGGGGGTATCCACACTGCTGTTCCATCTCATTCAGCACCGCCTGGAGGTGTGTATAATCGCTGGCGGTGACAACAAACCAGAGGTTGTATCTATCCTCACGCTCGTAGTTATGGTTAACCTCCGGGTGGCTGTTGATCTGCTCCGCTACGGTCTCAAGCAGCTCTTCGGGTACGGCCATGGCGGCCAGGGTACTGACGCCTACACGTTTGGGCTTAAACACCGGGCCGATTCTGCTGATGGCTCCCAGCGCTTGGAGCCTGCTAAGAACCTGTAACACCAGCGCTTCACTGGTACCCAGTTGGGTAGCGATGTCGGCGTAGGGAGTGGGGGTCAGTGGGAATCCCTTTTGATACTCATTCAGCAGCCTTTTTTCCAGATCGTTCAACTTGATCTCTTTGGGGCTGTCGCCCTGCCAGGAAGCTTGCTCGATAATAGGTGCTGTGGTCGCCATACTATAATCCTGTCTGATGAGCGCGTGCTGAAAAAAAGATACCGCTGGGTTTATCTACCGCCAGACGACCTGTCTGTGCCAGTGTTCGGGTGTCGTACACCTGAACCTCGTCCTTGTCGCGAACCGAAATCCATACCTCTTCGCCACGCGGAGAGAACTCCATATGCAGTGCACCCTTGCCTGGTTTGAGGGTTTTGACAATCTCCAGGGACTCGCTATCGATCACCTGAATGATGTCATTGTGGGGGAAGGCGAAGTTGACCCAGATCTGGCGCCCATCCGGGCGGGCCATGACAAACACTGGTTGGCCATGAACCGGGATCTGCTTAACCTCTTGCCAGCTGCCACTGTTGACTACAAGTACGGAGTGTTTACCTACGGCGGGAAGAAAGGCGCGGCTGCCTGCCATCGCCCAACCTTCCAGGTGGGGCATTTTATAGACGGGTAGCTTTTTCTCACCTCGGCCGTAGTTCGCCATAATCAGCTGGGCCCCCTTTTCCGGATGCCAAAGGTCGATGAGCGAGAGGCCGTCCTGACCGAAGAGGCCGGCTATATAGTAGCGGCCTTCCGGGGTGATCAGGGCATCGTAGGGGAGGTGGCCGATATTCGTGAAGCGAGTAATAGCTGGTATCTTGGGATCTTTCATATCGATGATCCAGCTCTCACCGCTGTCGTAAAGGCTGACGACGAAGCGTTGGTCGGGTGCATCCACCAGCCCGACAGTTTTAGACTGTTTTCCGTTTCCCACTGAGGTGGCCGGAATATCTGCCACCAGGGAGAGGTCATCGGAGGAGAAGATCTTTACGCCGCCCGGCTCGTAGTTGGAGACGGCAATCAGCGAGCCGTCCTGGGAGATGGCTCCGCCAATGCTGTTACCGCCCTGGACGATGCGCTTGGCGATTTTTCCACAGAGGATATCCACTTTGGTGAGACCTCCGTCGCGTCCGAAGATATAGACGTAACGTGCATCCCGTGAGTAGACGGCGGAAGCGTGGGAGAGATCACCAAGGCCAGGTACCTGGAACAGTTCGCTGTGGGCTGAGGTGTCGACCACTTTGAGGCTACCGGCTGCGCGCTCGATGACTATGCCCATATCGCCGGTGCCACGGGTTAGACAGTCGCCATGAGCAAGCCCTGAGCAGAGCAGTAGTAGTGGCAAGAGCGTGCGCAGGAGGATCATGGCTGAATTCCCTGCTTCAGTTGCTGCGCCAGCCAGACCGCCTCGGTTTCAGTGAGGAACGGCCCCCAAGGGGGCATAGGTGTACCGGGACGGCCATAGCGGATGGTCAGGGCCAGCTGTTCCGCGCTCCAGTTTTTTAATTGATCGGGTTTGAGTGCGGGCCCCAGCCCTCCTTCCAGGCGCATGCCGTGGCATGAACCACAGTCATGTTTCAACAGGTGAATAATCTCCACCTGTCGAGGAGAGTTGAGTTCCTCCTGTGCCGAAGCAAACGCAGTCGAGGCGAGCAAAATAGGCAGTACAAATAGAACTCTGTGCATTGAGGTACTCATGCGATAGCATCACGATGTTATGCAATTTACCAGCTGTGTTGATAGTCCGGCCTTGACTTCGGTCAATAGCTTGTAAAGTGTATATAAAACAATAAGATATGAATGTTGATGGTAGCTTCTCTATATTTCCGCAGCGTTACAATTATCGGGTATCTGAATTTATTCATACTGCATCTGTTATCGGGGCTGTATCGGGATTTTCGGCGTGTGGATTCTGTGGTACCAAAGCAGGGTAAACAGAATAACGAATATTGCCGGGATAACCCCATAATTTACCGCTTGCCAGCCAAAATTATGCTGCAGGCCGCCGGCTGTTAAGGAAGCGAGAGATACCGTGGTAAAGACTGTGAAGTCATTAAGTGCCAGAGACTTTGCACTTTCGTAGGGTTGGTAGGTCTCTGTCAGCATAGTGGTCGCTCCGACGAAGAGGAAGTTCCAGCCGATTCCGAGCATGAACAGTGCCCCCCAGTAGTGCCATAGTGAGGTGCCCAGTAGATTAAAAACAACACAGCCGAGGTCGAAGAGCACACCGACAATCATTAGCGGTATCAGACCGAAACGGCGGATCAGATGGCCGGTGAAAAAGGAGGGGGCAAACATGGCGAAAACATGCCACTGGATAACAAATGAAGTATCGGGAAAAGAGTGGTTATGGTGGTTCATCGCCAAGGGTGTGGCTGTCATCACCAGTGCCATGATTCCAAAACCGAGCGCACCGGCAATTAAGGCCGTGAGATAGCGTGGTTGCCGTGCAATCTCGCGTAGGGATCGGCCGCCATGGTGTTGCTGTTGATCGACTTTTGGAATATCGAGGCCAATCAGCATCATCATCGTAAATAGATGGATCACTGCGATGGCGATGTAGCTGGCAGCAAAGGGGTGTGCAGTAATTGAGTGTTGTGTCGCCGTCGCCAGGTTGGGGCCGATAAAAGCGGCGACAACACCACCCGCCATGACCCAGGATATGGCCCGGCTACGGAGTGAAATCTGCACGCTGTCGGCCGCAGCAAAGCGGTAGTAGTTACCAAACCCGGTAAAGGCGCCAAGAAGGGAGGTGCCCACACAGAATAGCTCGAAAGAGCTTTGGGTGATGGCGATATAGGCGGTTACTGCGCCACTGACTCCAATGGCTGTGCCCAACATAAAACCGATACGACGCCCGACTTTACCCATCAGCAGTGAGGCGAACGGCGTGGTGACCATGCCGGAGATAAACTGCAACGCCAACGGCAGTGTCGCCAGGGAGCTGTCAGCGCTGAGTGCCAGACCAATCAAGCCCGCTGCCGTGACCTGCAAGCCGTTTGAAGAGTTCATCATCGCCTGGGCGAAGGCGAGGATGGATACGTTGCGGAGAAAGTGGGGCATGGGGTGTCCAGATGTGGGAGAACCCGAGTATCTGAACATGCAGGGCAGGTGAAAGCCAGTGTTACAGCTTGTTAGTCGAGGGAGGTTGTGGAGTCTATTCGACGGTGACAACACCGGTCATTTCGGGATGAGGTCCACAACGGTAAGGAAAGGTGCCGGGGCTGTCGAAGCTGCGTTGGTATGTCTCATCGGGGAAGAAGTAATCCGGTTCTGGCTCTCCCGCCTGTTCAAACCAGACGCTGTGATACTGGCGTTTCTCTCTATTTGTCCAGCGAACAATATCACCCACTTTGACGGTGATCTCTTGGGGTTGGAATTTGAATTTGATGATCTCCACCTCTATGGCTGAATCGCCGTTGGCCAGGAGGTAGCTGGTGTGGCAGCAGAGTACTAAGGCCAGTAGGCTGGAACTGATTAATCGCTTGTATTTTATCTGCATCATATTCTCAAATAACCCTCCTGTAGGAGCGGTGTCCTCGTTGCGTGGAATGTTGCACAGATTGCGCTCTATTCCATCGCCCCGGGGGCGGGGCTCCTACGGGAAAACAGATAGTGGGTCTGGCTTATGCTACCCGAACCTGTAGGAGCGGCACCCTCGCCGCGAAGGGTGTCGCACACTCTAAATTACTGTGCTGTGGCGTTCACCTCTGCTTCGGCATTATCGAATCCAAGTTTGTAGCCCAGGGATACGTGGTGGAAACGGGCGTTGCTGTAATCATCATGGATAGCAAAACCAAAGTTGTAAAGCTGGTCTGTCGCCAGGGATATATCGCCGGGCTTATCAGATTTCAGTTTACGCTTCATAGCGAGGGTCCAGGTGCCATCTACAAGTTCGGCACTGAACTCACCTCCCTGACCACCGCTCATATGGCGTTGCTCAAGGATGTGACCATCCTCCACTTCGCCATTGCCGGACTTGTAGCGGATGATATCCATATATTTACTGCTTTCTGCTGCGACTTGCAACTCATCTGCCGATCTCAGCTTGTCCCAGCCTCCGCGTTTCTTGCCACGTCTGCCTTTTACCTCGATCTTACTGCGGCTCTCCTTGATGTACTTGGTGATGCCTGCTGTCAGGTCTAGTTGTTGGGCTGCCGGGTTGCCTGCTGCTGTCTCTGCCTCTGGTGAGTGGGGCATAGTACGGCTGTCGTGGTGACATGTTCCCCAGCAACCGGCACGGTCGGCAAACTCCACTTCATTGGTAGCGAACATCATTGCTAGTTTCATGGGGTTATCAGGATCCATTTTTCCGCCCTCTACAAAGGGTACTGGAGCATGTTCACCTTCAGGCCAGCTAAAACGCAGGTAGAGATTTTCACCATCGTGAGTTGATTCCACGGTAACGGGTATCGAACCACGCTTGCCGGGTATGGGTGAGGTCTCCGCTTTGGCTCCAGTGACCATCTTTTCACCCATGTCAGCCGCTTCCTGATCATGGCATGTGGTGCAGCGATCTCCCCCTTTCATGAAGGGTCTTGCTCCACCATGATCCTTGCCCGTGATCACCCACTCAATAGAGGTCTCCCCTGGGTAGAGGAGGGTGATTTCACGGCTTGATGCTTTGCTCCAGTCAACATTGATGTTGTTATTGCCCGCACCAGCGGCGGTGTCTGCGGGTACTGGGGCAGGTGCCACCAGCGGAGCGGTGCTGGGTGCGGCTGTATCACGTTTCACTGCGTTAATCTCTACACCCTCAGCATCGGTATCGAAGCCCAGTTTGTAGCCTAGTGATACATGGTGGAAACGGGCGCTGCTATGGTCGTCATGGATGGCAAAGCCAAAATTGTAGATCTGATCCATGGCCAGATTAAGATCACCTGGTTTATCTGACTGCAGTTTGCGCTTCATCACCACAACCCAGCTACTCCCCTCTTTGTGGGCATCCACTTCAAAGCCCTGACCTCCCGCCATTGTGCGCTGCTCAAGGATATGGCCATCTTCCGTTTCGCCTGTGCCGGACTTATAGCGCAATAGATCCATATAGAGGTTGCTATCCAGTGCGCTTTGGGTCTCCTCTGCACTCTTCAGTTTATCCCAGCCGCCACGCTTTTTACCGCGACGCCCTTTAACCTCTACCTTACTGCGGCTCTCCTTGAGGTACTTGGAGATGCCGTTGCTTGTATCGAGCCGTGTTTCCGCATCACTGCCTGTTATGGCATCCGTTTCCGGTGCATGGGGCATAGAGCGTGCATCGTGATGGCAGGTTCCCCAGCAACCGGCACGGTCGGCAAATTCTACCTTGTCGGTAGCAAACATGACCGCCAGCTTCATCGGATTTTCTGGGTCCATTTTGCCGCCATCGACAAAGGGTACAGGTACATGAGTGGTATCTTCCCAGGCGAAGCGGAGGTAGAGATTTTCTCCATCATGAGCGGCCTGGACGCCCACCGGAATACTGCCACGTTTGCCGGGTATTGGTGTTGGCTCGGCTTTAGCTCCGGAGACCATCTTCTCACCCATGTCCGCAGCCTCCTGGTCATGGCAGGTTGTGCAGCGGTCACCCCCTTTTATAAAGGGGCGTGCTCCACCATGATCCTTGCCAGTCATGACCCACTCCATGGAGGTCTGGCCTGGATAGAAGAGGGTGATGTTGCGTTCGGGAACGCTAGCCCAATCGATGCCAAAACCAGTTGCGGTTGCGGCGATTGCGGCCACGGCACCACTACCTGACTTTTGTGCCTTGAATGCTTCTAGGGCGTCAGCCACCGCTTGGTCTATGCGTACCTGCTGAGCTTTTTTAGCAGCAATTTTTTTCGCACGAGCCTTCTGCTTCGCGACTGTCGCTGCTTCTGCTTCAGCGGCCTCTTTAGCCTCGACGCGCCTCATTCCCTCAAGAAACATCTCAGGCACTTTGCGTTTGAAGGAGGGGTCTGGTGCTTCAAGCACCTCAAGCTCTTCATCACTCAGGAGGTCGCGTACATGTTTATGGGCGATACCTTTATGACAGTCGATACATGTCTGGCCTGTAGTGAAAGCATTAAGATGCTGTTTTCGTGCCCGGGGTTTCTGAAACTCCGGGTTCATGGATTCAAAGTTATGGCAGTTACGGCACTCGCGGGAGTCGGTGCTTTTCATCGCATTCCATACCCGTTTCGCCATCGTCAGGCGGTGCTCGTTAAATTTCTCGGGGGTATCTACTGTCCCCATAAGTTTGTGATAAACCTCATTGCTGGCCTGAATTTTTCTCACCATCTTGTGGATCCATGGGTCTGGGACATGGCAATCAGGACAGGTGGCGCGTACACCGGTGCGGTTGGAGTAGTGAATGGTAGGTTTGTACTCTTGGTAGACATTCTCCTCCATCTCATGACAACTGATGCAGAATTTCATTGCATTGGTGGCTTCCATTGCGGTGTTGAATCCACCCCAAAAAATAACACCCATAATAAAGAACACTACCGCAGCACCAATAGTGCTACCCCATATTAGTCTGCGTGACATCAGACCGGGTTTATTGAAAAGTTTATCTGACATTATTGTTATCCCAGTATCCCAAGATGGGTAATTAAAAAAGCGGACATGGAATGACTCCATGTCCGCTTTATTGCCTCAAGCTACATACCTAAATATATCAGGTTACATGGTTGACGCGGTTG
>JBEVXV010000073.1:0-5140 GCA_040505915.1 Sedimenticola sp.
TACCCCGTTGACCCGTCTGCGTGTAGACTCCCTGAGGCTTGTACCTCTATGTCAGAAAAGCGGACGTTAAACCCTATTCACTCACTCACTACATTTATTCATATAAAGGCAAACAGCCTTTTTGTAGCTAAAGAAGGACTCATCAATGTTACTGTGTTCGGTACGTTTATTGTAGCGTTAGCACATCAATGACGAAGACAATCTGAAACGACACGAACAATGTATTGAGTATGAGTACAGTAGCATACAAGTAATGACCTACATGAACATATATATAAACGTATAACCATACAACCCCCCCATGTTCATGAGTTCTTTGCACCCCGTCTGGGCCTCCCACCATCTTCTGGTGTTACTATGGCCTCGCTCTGTCCTGCTGTGTTAAACGAACGGAGGCGTTTCAAGGCGGCTGGGATAGCAGTCGGAGTAGCTGCTGGTAGTGCATCAGCCTGCTGATTAGGTGTGCGTTTATTAGGGGGTAGGGGTAATTCCACTGAACTGGGTGCCACTGGTATGGGACCACCGTCCTCTTGGCCATGCTCAACCAGCATTTCCGGAGGGTCCGGAGTGGCTGAGGACGTTGTGCTAGGTTTAGCCGGGCAATCGGGGCGCGGTGCTATGGCCGGTGAACTTTGGTCGGCAATGGGGCTACTGGGGGTACTTGGGGGTGGAGCGTTCTCAATATATGTGGATGCCGGCTTAAAAGCTCGGAGGAAGCGCCGGTTTCTTTTAGTAACGCGTCCAGAGCCGTCAACCTTGATAAGGTATTGGTCATGCTGGAGCACATCCACCACCGTTCCGGTACGGTGCCACTTTAGAGGGTCTTTACCCGTCTGGTTCTGGATGAAGCACCTTTCACCGACTACAAGAGGGGGTAGCGGTTTTGCGTGTTCGTTCAAGACCTCTGACGACTTGGTAAAACGTGTGCGGAGGGCTGTCTCTTTAGCAGACCATGCTTCGCGCCATGTAGGGAGGACAGCGGGATTGGAAAACTTCTCCAGGCGATTGGCAAATGAGAAGGCATCGCGAATTGGACGGCCAAAAATTATTTGGGCTGGTGATACATTGCAATCTGGATCAGGAGTGTTGCGCAACTGAAGCAGGGCGCGAAGAAGCTTGTCATTATCGAGCGTGCCTGTAGGGCCAACATTGGAGCGCAGTAGTCTTTTAGCCGATTTCACAGCTACCTCTGCACGTCCATTTGCCTGTGGGTGGTAAGCGGACGATTGCCTGCGCTTGACACCCCAACGACGAAGAAATTCGCCAGTAGTGTCAGCCCGAAACTCTGGGCCCCCATCGCTTGCCAGCTCCTCTGGGACTCCGAATATGGAGAAGAATGAGCGTAAGCATGAAATCAGGCCGCGTGCTCCTGAACGTGCACTTCCAGAGGGTGTAGAGAAAATTTCACTCCATCCTGATAAGCGATCACCGACTACAAGGTAGTGGTGACCCCCAAACTCAAAGAAATCGGCAAAGACCTGCTCGAAAGGAGTGGATGGGGGGATTGCTGGTTCAGAGGGTGTAGGGGCCTGGGACGGCGCGTTGCGGTTGCATTCCCGACATTTAGAGCGGGTGGTGTGTATATCATCAGTTATACCAGGCCAGAAAACAATAGATTGCGCACGCAGTTCCATAGATGAGACCCCCTGATGGGCGGAATGAAGGCCTTCAAGGACAGGGTGGCGTAGCGATGTTGGGACTACCACTCGGTCTTTATAAAGCACGACCCCATCATTGATATAGAGGGAATCTCTGTACCGCATATATGCCGATACAGATGGGTAATCGTGTGCGAATTCCTCAGATATGGCAGTCAAGAGAACGGATAAGGCTGGGTCATTTGTTGTCTCTTGGGCCAAGAGGGACCAGGGGATAGTTGTGATATCTTCTGCCTCTCTGCTTATTGCGGCAGCAATGAGCGACTCTGAATGGTCCCCCAGCGTGGGTACTTCAGTGGTGGGTGAGGGGTGACGGGATGTAGCATCTGCTGCATGATTGGTGTTCCCAGGTAGATGGGCGATACGGAAGTGCCAGGGCAGGGTCCGTTGTTTCAGACGGAAAAGTCTTGTATTGGATATCTCATCCAAGGTACGGTCACCAAAGATTTTGGTAAGGGGCTTGTGGTCTGTGACCACCAGAAGGTTCTGACAGCCCTGCGTGAAGTAGCGGGTCTGCTCTAGCCCCCAGGCTATTGCTAAAGCCTCCCCTTCAATTGCTGCATACCGTTGCTCTGCACCTGAAAGGAAGCGGGACCCTGCAAGTGTGATTTTCCACCCATCTGGGCAGCAATCAGGCAAGCCTGCACTGCATGAGCAGTGTTGTTGGAGAAGGAAATAGCCGATACCACGAGATGACCAGTCTGGGCGCAGACATGTGGGCTTAGATAGGTCAAAGATCTCCACACCCTTGCGGATGGATTCTATGATAGCTTCCTTAGATTCATTGAAAGCCTTGTCAAGTACCTGGGTCCAGAAGAACTTGTGCTTGGGACTCAGAAAAGGCCGGAAGAGTGCCATAACATCACGCAGTTGGGCATAGTTGGAGACTTGGTTGACAAGTCCAAACCAACTTTTAATGTCCTTGGTGCTTGTGGGTGTGGGGAAAGTCCTGATGGCATCAATGTACTTTGGGAGAGGCTCTGTGCTTGTCTCTGAGACACGGAAGCCGGCAAAGTCCACACTGCGTTGGGCAAATTGGAATTTATCCGGGTTTAGGACAACGCCGGAGGACCCAGTAATAGACAGGAAGTCAATTGTCCTCCACCAGTGTGTCTCCAGATCCTCGTCATGGTGGATTGTGTCATCCACGCACCTTTCCTTCCTCTCGAAATCGGTCAGGATGGCATCGAACCGCCGGTTATAACCATCGCCAGATGAGACGAAGCCTTGAGGGGCACGCGTGTATCTCCACCGACCGAACGGTGTGATGAACGTCGTCAGATGTCTATCTGACTCACGCAAGGGTACACTATGATACCCGTTCCAGGCATCAGTCACGGTTTTCCATGTCTGGCCAGGGATGCGGCGGGCCAGATGGAAAGGAGCTTCTGCCGCAAACGTCTCCCTTTTACAGTGTTTGTTAAGAGGGGACAGGTCAACTGTCCGCCTTGGGGTCCCGTCATGTTTCCGGGTCACCACCATGCGGTGGCACCATGATACCGGTACACCATACGGGACTTTCTCTATCACTCCTAGGGCCTCATCACGAAGGAGGTCCTCATACACACGCTTCTGCCAGTGCAGCGGCACTGGTGCCGGTGTGCTGCAAGCCCGTGGAGTGGCGAGTTCATCTATGTGTATCTCAATAGGTGGACCGGACATGCAAGGCAGCGGGCGGTGGGGACAGGTATTGAAGGTGGAGCTAGCATAGTGGTCAAGCAACCATTCACGCATTTTGTCGTTGTTCTCGGGGGTGGGGGGGAACGGGAGGGACTTAGGTCTGTCGGGGGTTGCTGACCTTTGGGGGCAGTCGCATGAGGGTTGGTCGTCGTGGGGATGGGCACAGCCTGCGAAAAGGGTTCTGACATGACATGTATTTGTATTACGACCCTGAGGTGCTGCGGAGGTAGGCATGTTTGAGCTTCCAACGCAGCTCCCTATTGTAGGGAATTGCCTGTCAATTATTAATAGATCAATCATTGTATCATATGACAAATAAAGTCCCCTGACTGAGTCGCTTACATAGACAATTGCCTGACATGAAATACTGTCACCACTAGGTGAATGTCCCTCAAACTGTCCCTGAAATGCCCCAACAACATTTATAGGATTCTTATTGGCGGCGCGAATGTTCAGTGTCACAGGCCGAAGGTCTCCAGCTGAGAACCCTGCCTCCTGGAAGTCCTGCAGTCCCCATAGGTTTGACTGGGCGCCTGTGTCAGCGATCCCCTCCACAGTTACCGGACGAGACTGTTCTCGGCCCGCAATGCTGATGCTAAATGTCGCCCTCGGGTGCTCCGATGCTCTGGTCCTGCGCCACGAGCCCTTGTCGAAGATCTTCCGCTGTAGGACGATCCGGTCGGTAGTCGCAGTTTCCAGTGCCGAGATCTGGGATACCTCGTCAGGTGGGGTGCTTAATGCTGCACATTCACTACTAGGAGTCTTGTTGGCAGGGGGTGGGGGTCGGCGGCGCCTGGTAGCGGCACGCCAACAGTCAATGCATTGTTTATAAGGTTTAATGTTCACCCCCCCGTTAGGTCTCTCCCTGATGGGTAGATACGGCTTCCCACAATCGGGGCATGGGACGCTCTTCGGCCTGTCTGCAGCAGTAGGTGCCTGAAATTTTGGTGGTGGTGCTCTGCCACGCTTGTATGTGGACATTGCTGATAGTGATGTAGGCGTTGCATTACGGGCCATTTCCCGTCCTTCCACGACTGCAATCACTTCGTTCACTGTTTTAGACTGAATGTCGTCCATACTCAGGGCTTCCCTTCTAATGTCCACATCGCTAATGCCAGCCAAGAGAACGTCGCGAATGGCCTCATTTGTGTAGTCGGCCTGTACGATTTCCCCACACGTGCATGTGGCAGATGTAGTGAAACCACATGTTTCGGCTTTGCCCTTCACGCGGGCCGCAAAAGTTCTGAAAAGTTCATCATTTCCCTGAGTAAGCTGCATTAGTTCAGCTCTGATGATGCCCTTTGCGACTGGTATCACCGCTAACGAACGCATGGCTGAAAGTACATCGTCCACAGGGCGTGAAGTTATTTCTGGGTCCATTTTGAGCAGGAGGTCACCGAGGGCCTCGCTAGTACATTGGAACAGCTGGGTGGATGAGGCGTCGTCACTGATCTGTGATCCCACACGGAATGCCTCCCATCGTCTGACAAATGTCATCCATGTCTCTTGTTCCACGCCAATGTCAATGTGAGGACGGTTGAGCTTTGGACCCCTAGAGGTGGTGGTGTGCTGGGTGTGCTGAAGAGCGTGGATATTCAGTAGTGCCACCACTACTCCTGCATCGACGTCGGCAGTTTCGTACTGGCAGTCAGGTGCCGGGCATGATACGATGACCATCTTTACTGGCAGCTTGTGACGCTTGTCTTCGTCATAAAGAAGGACTCATCAATGTTACTGTGTTCGGTACGTTTATTGTAGCGTTAGCACATCAATGACGAAGACAATCTGAAACGACACGAACA
>JBEVXV010000074.1:0-4077 GCA_040505915.1 Sedimenticola sp.
ATGTCTACAAGTACACAGGTTTCTGCTTATATTTCCGAAGAGACCAAGGCCCAGGTAGAGGCCTATACGAAGAGCCACGGTGTGAAGAAGGCCTACCTGATCGAGGAGGCACTGCAACATCACCTGCAGGCGTTGCGTGAGATCCCCGAGGACCTCATCATCTCTTCACGGCTGGTGTTGACCGGCGAGGCGATGGAAGAGGTTGCCGATCGTATAGCCCAGGAGAGCCAGCCAACAGAGTTCCTAAGGGCACTGTTTCGTGATTAGTGCAGAAGAGGAGATACGCATACGCCGCCTGGAATCCAATGGTGACCGCTCTGGATTCCGTAGTGGAAATATTGAACTTGACCGCTTCTTTCAGCGCTACGCAGGGCAGAACCAGTTTCGTCACCACATAGGTACCACCTATGTAGCTATTCAGGCTGGCGGTGGATGAACGCTTCCAGGGTCATGGCATTGGTCGGCTGTTGCTACGGGCTATGCTTGAGCTTGCCTTAGAGATGCGAGACCGGGTCGGTTGTACCGGTGTGGTGGTGGATGCAAAACCGGAAGCTGTAGACTTCTATTCTGGGCTGGGATTCAAGACAGTCGAGTTGGTCAGTGGTGCACTGGGTGACCGGCCGGAACCTATCGCCATGTTCTTGCCTATACGGCAGATTGCGGCAGCTATGGCTGAAGGGGATGAGCCTGCAATAGGTCAGAAGGATTGAGTTAGAGCAATATACAGGGGAACGGTGCAGTTTAATTGTCAGCTTTTTAGGCCGGAAAATTGGTATTCAGTGTCAGCTTTATACTGGCTATCAACCTAACGTTTTTTTGTAGGAGTTGAACAGCTATCCTCACTCTCCCTATGAGATATTTAGTTTATGCCGTCAAATTGGTGCTATCGGCTCAATCGGCTGATCGGACCGCCTTGTTTGTATGGCTGTTCAATACTGAAATCGGGTGTTTAGGTTATGATGGTAAACGGCAGTCACCGACCGAGGTTGTGTGAAAACACTACCGCCGTCTGGCAGCGGAAGTCGATATCAAATTTAGCGTGACATGCGATTGACTGGCTTTGGAGCCGGTAACGCCACTGTCAGCGGCACCCCCTTATCTGCAGTTTTGCTGAGCCCAATCTGATAGCGGGGTAATGGTGCGGGTATGCGGGTGTACATGAAAGAAACTGGCCCCATAGGTTGTTGTGGTTGATGGTTTCAAATTGAAGGCGCAGACTCTCACCGGGTCCTAACTCACCTTCATCAAAGATCAGCTCATCTTTCGAAAGCAACGGTTATCCAAAAATATATCGTTGTGTGGGCATTGTTAAAAGTAACATATATGCTACTATTAGGCGCGTATGATAGAGGTTAGAGAATACCTCGATGCTGAGGGAAACAGTCCCTATACCAAATGGTTCGATCGCCTGAATGTGGCCGCTGCGGTCAAGATGGCTACAGCGACCCATCGGATGGAGCAAGGTAACTTCTCAAATGTGAAAGGTGTGGGTGCCGGCGTCTATGAGTTCCGGATTGATTTCGGTCCTGGCAATCGGGTTTACTTTGGCAAGGATGGGGACCGATTGGTGATATTGCTCGCGGGTGGTACCAAGAAGCGCCAGGACGCAGATATTGCTGCCGCGAAAACTAACTGGCGCGACTACAAGCGCCGGAAACAGCAAGAGGTATAACGATGGCTCTGACAAAAGATTTTAAGGACACCATTCAGGCACGCGCCCAGCGGGATCCCGCGTTTCGCAAGGCCCTGCTGCAAGAAGGGGTCGAGTGCCTGCTCGCCGGTGATGTCGATACCGGTAAGGCGGTGCTGCGTGACTATATCAACGCGACGATCGGATTCGAGGAGTTGTCTCGGGTCTTCGATAAATCGAGCAAGAGTCTCATGCGCATGTTCGGTCCGAAAGGGAATCCCCAGGCGAGTAACCTGTTTGCGGTGATCGGTTATATCCAAGAGCAGGAGGGCGTGCACCTGGAAGTTAAAGCCCGGAAGGTGGCCTAAGGGGTGCTGTGTGGCAGTGTTAAAGGATAGGAATTTCAACCCACAAAGTCAATCGATTTCCCTGTCACAAGAAGGGGCATTCACGCCCTGACACACCAAACTCTGGCGGTAGTAATGCTGTGAACACACCGAATACACAGGCAGAGAGCAAGAGCATGGGGCTGGGCGCTTCTATACCCCGCTGACAGGGGTAAGCAGCACAAGAGATACCCTACAGGTCCCAAAGTGACCTGCAGATTTTGCATACTCATGACGGATAAGCCAGCTACCCGCTCACCGTCTGGTCATACTCGAATTCCGCAACCGGATCACCCTCATCATCAGCCCACGCCTGACTCTGATCCAGCTCCAGACAGAAATCCGGTGGGCCACGAGCGGGCGTGATCACCGAAGAAAGGGGTCTAGAAGAAAGCGTAAAAAAGCGATGGCGTATGCTTACCGTACAGGTGCCTACAGCATGCAAGCGATTGCGGACTATTTCTGTGTTGGGCGCATGACGGTGAGTTGTGCCATCAAGCAGTCAGAAATTGAATTACACAATGTGCAATGGGAGACCTGACCCTCTTCTCCCAAATCATAAATAAGTATACTGTCCCCGGAATTCCCTATGAATTAGAAAGAGATGGTTATTTTCGGCCAACCTATGACAATTGGTATTGCGATAAAAATACGGATAGGCAAGTAACGTTTGCAGAAAAAAGTCGTAAGGTAGCGTACGAATACTTATCGAATTATCGGGAAAAGGCAGCTTCAAATATAAGGTATGTCTTAGTGATAGACGCATGATAAAAGCCCCGCTGTTGCGGGGCTTTGTTACATCTCTCTCGGAATCTCCTCAGCCTCCAAATGCTGCCGCTTATGGATCACGGCCAACACCTCAATCAGCTTATCAGATTTAATCTCATACAAAATCCGGTAGGAATACAGGCTTAATTCCCGCACGGCATCATCATTCAGTTCAGGCACTTTCCTGCCCTTGCGGGGCAGTTCATCCAGCCCAATGGTTTTCTTAACCAGCTCTTCACTGACCCGCCTGGCATACAGTAGCGAGTCCTGGGCGATGTAATCACGGATATGACGCACCTGGGACTTGGCGTGAGCCGTCCACTTCACCATGACTGAATATCCTTCAAGACCTCCTCAGCGGTTTGGGTTTTGCCTTCGGCAGCATCCTGTTGACCACGGCGGATATTCTCCAGCACATACAGCCGGTAAATCATCTCTTCCGTATCAGCATTGTCTGGTAGTTGCTGGATCGTGTTGATGGCATCTTGTTTAGCGGTTTGCATGATGTTTACCTCGCTGATTTTAATGAGCTGCTTGCTGAATCACCGTATCAATCATGTCGATGATAAACTTCTGTTTTGAACGTGGCAATTGACCGACGGGCTCTATTTGCTGTTGTAATTTTGAGGCAGGACCGCGTTTGCCGTTGGTTTGTTTGGCTTGTTCTCCCAATAGCTCATCAGTGGAAACCTTAAGCCGCCTTGCCAGTACCGGCAAGGCGGATACAGGAACCCTTCGTCGTGCTACTTCATAAAGGATAGGAATTTCAACCCATAAAATCAACCAATTTCGCTACGCTCGGCAATCTATCGAGTCACCTCCACATGGATTTTAGTGAGCACAAAGCACTTTTCCTTGTCCTTTGCCGGTACAACGGTAAAAATCCATCAAACTCTCCCGTCAATCCGAATAAGAGGCGCAAGCGTCCCAACACAGGTCAAAAGTACCTGCGTTTTTTGCACGGCGGGCGAGCTACCAGCCCACCGTCTGGTCATACTCGAATTCCGGTGCAGGATCGACTTCATCATCAGACCACGTCTGACTCTGATCCAACTCTAGGCAAACGCAAAACTGGGACACCCATCATCTTTGCTGGGTCACGTGGTGGGTGTCCTGATCTTTATGATCTTTAGCCTTAGGCTTTAGGCTTTGAAGGAGTACACGTTTTTTGGAACCACTAAAAAATCGGCACTGCCGGGTTACCCGGCAGCGCACAATTAACACCCGCTACAGTTAAGCCACTGAGTTAGAAAGTTAATCTGGTTCGATCCTGAAATCTTGCTGAAGATTACT
>JBEVXV010000075.1:0-6386 GCA_040505915.1 Sedimenticola sp.
TCCAATCTTAATGTAAATGTGCTATCCGGGTGCTGAACAATAAACTTTTATCATTTTACCAGACTATTTACTGGGAAAAAACGCCCGAACGTGCCTGAGATGTGAATATCCAGTTTTAATGTAAATGTGCTATCCTGGTGACGAGCAATAAACTTTTATCATCTTACCAGTCTTATTCTTAAAAATGCCATGTAGTGTTATTAACTAATTCTTAACTGTATCTATAACCGCATACGTTTTATTAGCCACGACAATGGCGTCAAATGGACAACTAGTACCAACCTCGAAGGCTGGCAGCAATACAGTAGAGCATATCGGAATGAGCGCAACCATACTGAACACAGTGAACACCCGTCCGCATAATACCCGCCAAAAGAACTATTCTCTCGACCGACAAAAAGCAATTGAAAAAAAGAAGAATGATTGTAATATCCAACATATGGAATATGAACACAAACAAGCAAATAACTTTGTGATAAAATTGAGTACAGCGGCCTATGAACTAGCTAAAACACTTATGAGCAAGATATTACACTCAGACACCGTCGCCGATCAGTACGTCACGGTCATAGAAACCGAGTCGGACCAAACTCAAGCATTGGTAGTGGAGCGCTTTAAAGTGTACAATAGGAAATTCGACGGCCAGCCTGGCAAGTTACTCAAATTCTCCATAAACTGCTACAACACCACTTCAAGAATTCTGGTGAATGGCAATTACGTCCGTATATTTATAGACTCGATATTTAAGGAGCTGTGCGTACAGATACAAAAACAGTGTAAAAACCTCAACATTCTAAACACAACCATAACAGAAACAATCAACAAACAGGATGCCACCAATGGATATAGCGCTCCATCCCTGGCTGTCACACATGAAAAACAATCATCTCCTTCAATTAACCAGATGTGCTTCTGCCCAGTGTGTAATGAAGAAGCAGGCGTGAACACTATAGGCTGTGATGAGTGTGACAATTGGTATCACTACGACTGTGTAGGCGTCAGCAAAGAAAATGCCGAAAACATACAAGACTCTATACCATACATATGCTCCTCATGTAATGATGACGTGCTATATGGGAAGGACATGTCAAATACACAACAACGGCATACCGAGAACCACATTCCCGCCACAGCACATACACAATTAGAGACAACCACATGCCTGCAAACAATATCACACCCCAGCAGTACCATGATAACCTCACAACCCAGTGACACAGTTAATACTACCATACGTGTTGATACGACTCCACCAATACCCACACAAGCTGAAAAGGATAATGACACAAACCAAATTAGTTTGAATGGTACTAGCCAACCGTTAACTGCAACCAATATCAATCAACATACATCAGCTGGTGTACCTGACAACCGGGTAACATTAACAACAACACCAAAGATTACTAGTAATGTCACTAATACTGACACTCAGACAGTAGCAGGCCCAGCAGATACTCAGAAATCGAAACGACAATCCTCTAAGGCTAGCAAGGCCAAGGACACTAGCATTGAGTTTATACAGAAATCCTATATCTTGGACTTAGAAAGCAAGATTAACAATCTCAACTCCACTATCAGCCTCATGCAAATGCATAACAATAGGGACACATCTGACCAATACATTCCGCAAGCCCCGGCAATGGTAGATACGTCGACACGTGCAAGGCCGCCAGACATGAGCGCATCTAGTATGGACCAACACACTCCGCAAGCCCCAACAATGCCAAAACCACCCATGCCACACGCAATCCCACCAGATATAAATGCGTTTAGTATGGGCAACAACACATGCCAATGTAGCCATCTCATCAATCAAAAATTGCTTGAGGAACGTATCAGGGTCTTAGAACTACAAAACATACAGAACGTATGTAACACACAAATCGCCTTACAGTTAGGGAGGGAAAATAACCACAATGCGCATTGTGGTATAAATCATACTCAGGGCGCCCCCCACTACCCAACCCTCACCGGTTACACTTATGCACCATATACCCATCCCCCACCTGTACAGGGAGGCATGCAGCACCCGCACCTCAATCTACCCCCACATTGGGGATACTACAATCCGCGGATGCCACCACAGTTCCCACCAGGGACCCCACACCCTCACTCACATATACCATATCTAATTCAACAACAACAGAGGTACGCACAGGTACATGCACCACTAACCCAAAGTTATGGGCCTACCAGACATATGGTGCACCCATACAGCACCACTGCTTACAACCGCCAACAGTTGGCTGCACATATGCAAACTGGACATCCAACAGTTCCAGCAACAAGCTTACATCCACAACACACAATGTGGCAGCAGCATGGCACACCAGCAGCCCCGTTTGTTTCTCACCCAAACTTTGAGCCACCCCTACCTACTGCCAACCCTCAGATCCACCAACATGATGCCGCCCATGCACGGCAGATAGGCACCCCGACACTATCTAACGGCGGGCAAACTACGAATGTCGAAAATACACGTGTGCACCCGATATGCATCCCGACACAGACTAACGGCCGGCAAACTGTGGATGTTGACAGCACAGATATGCACACACCCATCATCCACCACGCCGCATTATTAGAAAATGTACAAGAGCTAACAGCGGTTGAACCCTTAACTGACAACAATAAGCCCAACTCTCCAACAGTAACCAAGTATGAACAATCAGCATACAATAAAGCAGTGACTACTGAAATACACGTAGAGACAATATCAATTACTGACTCGGATAGCGAAGATCCGGCTACAAATAATCACGAAGATAATCACGAAGAAGGACAAGGCAAAACAGAAGATGCTCATCCTGTGAAAGGCTGCTCCTCGTCTTTTTTACAGGTACCGGGCCTCAAGCACAATCCACCGGACATGCCAACACTCATACAAGACACAACACTGGGTCTAATGAGAATATAAACATAGTATCATGTAATATTGAGGGAATTAGGTCAAACTCAGCCTACCTAAAAAGCCTAAGCAATCCAAATACCATTGTCTGCCTACAAGAACATTTCTTATGGGACTGTCAAAAACATGAACTTCAAAAGTTCATTCCAAACATGGAATATCACATTCGTTGCCATGATACTAGTGAACCTCTAACAGGAGTAAAATTACCAAAAGGTAGAGCAGGTGTCGCCATCGCGTGGCCAAAAACATGGTCAAGCAAGGTCAAAAAGCTGGATGACGGTAATGAGCGGGTGATTGCCATAGAGGTAAATACAGGGACAGACATACTTTGTGTAATAAATGCTTACATGCCGACACACAACACTTCCTGTGACTCAAATACTGAATATTCGGAATGCCTGGACATAATACATTCCATATCAGAGAAATATCGGTCAACCCACGAAATCATTATCGCCGGTGATTTGAATGCTACCCTACTTGAGTGCAGACCATATAACAGACACGACCCACTCCTACAAAAGTTTGTGAACGAACACTCACTAGTAAATAGTTGTAACAGTGATAAACCTACTTTTATACACCATTCGGGTCAATCACATTCGCAAATAGACTATATTCTCAGTAGCAGCCTAGATACAGTGACTAGCTATGAAATAAAGGATAAAGCATCATCCAACGTTTCGGCTCACACGGTAGTAAAAACAACGCTTAACATCCATTGCCCTGTGGAAACGACGAGAAGTAGCAAAGCACGAAAATGCAGCATATACAAAACTGAATGGGACAAAATGGACCAATGTAACTTCAATACAGTATTGAGTGGCAAGCTAAACCGTCGGGAGGAGAGAATAATAAATGATAACACACAAGTCGCCCTACAGTGTATAACTGATTGTCTTATACAAACTACTAAACAAACAGTCCCAAACAAACTGATCAAACCCAAAGGACCCATATGGAAAGCATCACCAAAAGTACGCACACTATTAAAAGACTCTAAGAATGCACACAAAAACTGGATTTCGGATGGAAGACCTACACTCGGCCCCGCCCGTATAGAGCTGACTATGGCAAAGCGATGTCTTAGACAACAACAACGACTAGAACAATCATCTGAGCGCAAACAGTTTTACGAAAAACTTATGAACAATCCAACAAGTAAAATGTTCTATCAGTTAATTAGACGCAACAAGGGTGGTAACTGTAGCAATACCCAATGTATAATGAATGGCCAGAATGAAATATTTGACATTAGCGAGCAAAGACATTATTTTGCTAAATACTATGAGGACCTAGCAATACCAAAGCAGGACCACTTTGAAGATGAATTCCTGGAACTATGCGAAATTAGGCAGGAAATAATACAATCAATCCAGAACGACAAGTATACGCTTGAGTTGTTCACTGAAAAGGACACTTGCAATGCCATAGACTGTCTAAATACTGGCAAAAGCCCAGATGAGTATGGACTCTCAGCAGAGCACCTTAAATCGGCCAAAGATACCATATCACCGTACCTTACACAAGTATTTAACACTATCATAACTGAAGAGACAGTGCCAGAGATATTTAAGACTGGAATACTGACACCCGTCCCGAAAAAGGGTAAAGACCCGAAACACACTGAAAACTACAGGGGCATTACAGTCACTGCGGTCCTCGGCAAAGTATTCGAGCATCTACTACTACAGAGACTCATACCAGCAGTCAAACAGTCGTCAATGCAGTTTGGGTTTACCAAGGGGCTGTCCCCAACACTAGCCAGTCTCATTGTATCCGAGGCACAAGCAGAATTAAGAACTTTTACCATTAACAACCTGTACCTGGCAACACTTGATGCACAGAAGGCCTTCGATGTGGTACACCACACAATATTGCTAGACAAACTAAGTACGACAGAAGCCCATCCAAAATTACAATCAGTGGTAAAAGACTTGTACTCAGATCTATCATCCAAAGTGAAATGGGCAGGCGACCTCAGTGAAAGTTTTCCGATACGTCAAGGAGTACGTCAGGGCGGCATCCTATCAACATTTCTTTACAAGCTGTATCTAAATGATCTATTAGATGAACTGCAATCCAACAGTGTAGGCCTTAGTCTCGGTACTGAATATGCAGGCAGTCCATGCTGTGCCGACGACGTGGTGCTACTCTCCGTAGATAGACACGAACTACAAACAATGCTCTCAACGGCTTATCGATACTCTAAACAACACCGGTACAACCTACACCCGAAGAAAAGCCAAGTTATTAACTACAAACAAAATAAGCCTAACTGTATGGAGGAAAACGTCTGGAAGCTCGGCGAAAACACAATAACGGCAACTACTAGTACTGTACATCTGGGAGTTATCCGCACCCCCAAGAATGAATCTCAGATCAATATCGATGATCGAGTCTCAACGGCAAGGAGAACGCTATATGCACTCATAAATACAGGGCTACATGGTACTAACGGACTCAACCCGATTGTCTCATATAGAATTTACCAGACGTTCATACTTCCACGCTTACTATATGGACTTGAAACTTTACCGCTTCTAAAGAAACATATACATCAATTAAGAAGCTTCCACCAAGGCACAATACGTAAACTACAGTCACTGCCAGAGCGTACAGCAACAGAGGCAGTATATCTCCTTCTGGGTGCTTTGCCAATTGAAGCTGAGCTACATCGTCGCCAGTTGAGCCTTCTATATACAATTGTCACAAGTGAAAATGAAACAATCAAAAATATAACTAAAAGACAGTTATCAACAAACTTCGATAACCCCAATAGTTTCTTCTATACAATAAATGAAACCCTCAACCTATACCAGCTGGATGATATACACACCCTATTGAATAACAAACCTAAGAAAGAATGCTGGAAGAACAAATGTACTAAAGCGGTGAAAGAATACTGGGGAAATACGCTAACTGCTGGTGCACGTGAAAAAACTACCCTGAAACACATGAACATCAACAATCTTCGCATTGGACAATCGCATCATCTATGGCAATCACTGGATAACACGGTTGGCGACGTACGCAAAGGAATCACAAAAGCGCGGCTAGTTACGGGCACCTACCTTCTACAAGTAAATAAACATAAGTTCAGCCCGTACACCGTTGACCCAGTGTGCCCCATGTGTCGTCTAGAACCTGAAGATGCAGCCCATATGCTATTGAGATGCCCCTCCCTACATACAATCCGTCAAGAAGTATATACTCCAGTTCTACACAAAGTTGAAAGCTCTCTAGGAAGCAATGTCGTATCATCATTCACAAAGGCTGATCTCCTGCAGCTGATATTGGACTGTACTCTTGTTCAACCGACAATTCCAAATGGCGCAATATCTGACATCGAAAGGCTTACCAGCGCCATGTGCTACAAATTACACATGAAAAGGTCCGAAATTCAGGAGGAAATGATGGCTGCCTACGCGTCAAACAAAACCCGGGGCTCGATATAATTTACAGATAGATTTAC
>JBEVXV010000076.1:0-3029 GCA_040505915.1 Sedimenticola sp.
CGCAGTACATTGATTCACTGTTACCTGATGATCATCCGGAAACGTTTGAAGACTGGTGTCCTCGAAGAAACCTGGAGATTCCGCAATTCCAGTTTTGGTACACTGCCTTTCAGTTGGAACTCCTCGTCCTAACCTTCGTCAGGTCACTGCGGACCAGCAACTTCGCTTTGTACATCGACTGTCTGACAATGCTGGTTCCGTGGTTTTTCAGCCTGGACCATACCAACTATGCCAGATGGGGGGCGGTACACATTCGTGATATGATGTGCTTGTGTGCAAACAACTCTGAGATTGCTGATGAATTTAAGAATGGGAACTTTACTGTCCAGAAATCACGAAGAGTGTTCTCATCCATTGCAATAGACCATGCCCATGAACAGAACAACGCTGCCGTAAAAGCTGAAGGAGGAGCTGTTGGCATCATCCAGTCACATGAAGCTCTCAAGCGCTGGATGGTGGCTGGGCCAGAACTCGTGCGGATAGCAGCAGAATTCGAATCCACAGTTCACGGTGTACACACAAATGTAGCGGACGATACAGATCATCACGAGCAAACTGGAAGTGCACAAGTGACATTTACACAGCATGTACAGCGTCTGGTTTCAGTGGTAGAATAAATGGGAAATCCGTTCCTGGAAGACGGTACTGACCTACTTAAACTGGACACTCGAGACATTCTGGATCCGGGTGTGGTAACGACTGTTCGCCAAGCAGAAGACATAGGACAAAGACAGTACAATGCATTTGTTACTGAACGACTAGAAGACAGATCGACCCCGATTACAGAACCAATCAAGAAGAACAAATTAGCGTTATTCAGTCGACCGCTGCCGAAGCAGAAGTCGAAGTCGAGCATGCAAATTTCATCGATGAAGAGTGATATTTCGCTCTTCTCCAGACTCTATGTTGGGTGTCAGACACGAGATGGGAACCTAAACGAGTTTTTCCGGCATGAGAATCAGTCTGCCCCGCCGTCACTATCTCAACTTGGAAAAATCCGACTGGGCACAAAGTCTGATCTTCTGTCGTGTTTGGAGAGCTGTGTAGATGTGGCAGATGATATCCCGCTACCAGCTACAGACGTTGTTATTCTCGACGGCGCCGCGGTTGTCAATTTTCTGAAACCACAATCTACCAACAAGACATTTTCGGACTATGCTGCGAAAGTATTTGTTCCATACGTACAGGGACAGATGCAACGTTCCAGTCGTGTGGATATTGTATGGGACCAGTATCACAAGAACAGCCTCAAGTCTCACGCCAGAAGCAAGAGAGGTAAAGGGGTCAGAAGGCGAGTGGCTGGGGCTACAGGCCTACCCGGAAACTGGCAACAATTCCTGCGTGTCGACGCCAACAAGACGGAACTGTTTGCGTTCTTGACAGATCATGTTAAAGATTTGGAAACCAGCAAGCATGTGATTTCTACGAAAGGAACCGGGGTAGTGTCCAACCTCCCATTCAATGCCGATGGTCTGGCCCCCTGCAACCACGAGGAGGCTGACACGCGGATGATGCTTCATCTGACCGATGCAGTCAGCAGTGGTTTCCAAAGGATACTGTTAAGCACAGTAGACACAGACGTAGTCGTATTGGCCATAGCAGCAGCTGACACGATTGGAGTAGAGCAACTGTGGGTGGCATTTGGGACAGCACAACACCATCGATATATACCTGTTCACGAGATTGCTGCTCTGCCAGTCTTTCATGCATATACGGGATGCGACACTGTCTCATCGTTCGCTACGAAGGGCAAGAAGACAGCTTGGGATACTTGGAAGGCATTTGACAACGTTACTGTGGCATTTCGAAATCTATCTAAAGGACCTGCACATATATGTGACGATGACATGGACATACTAGAACGGTTCACGATCTTACTATATGATCGAACCAGCAGCAAGGTGAACATCGATGACGCGCGACAAGAGCTCTTCACGAAGAAAGGTCGAGCAATGGAGGCCATTCCGCCGACTAGGGCAGCCCTGGTACAGCACACGAAACGCGCTACCTACCAGGGCGAACATTGCTGGGGTAATGCATCTACCGTAAATGTGGAAATGCCTTCTCCCGAGGACTGGGGATGGATCGATCCAGAAAACTGGAAACCGGTGTGGACCACTCTGCCCGAGGCTAGTGCTTCATCTCGAGAACTGATTCGATGTGGCTGTACAAAAGGATGTAAAGGCCGCTGCAATTGCAAGAAAGCAGCATTGAAATGCACTGCATTGTGCAATTGTGGTGGGAGAAATTGTGAGGTGTAGAACGGTGAACGGTATGTATACACGGGCACATGTGTAGACGTGGAGCGTGATTACTGTGATGTACATTTGTTTCACTATTTTAAACATGTGAAGCACGTTGTATAATCACAATTTTAATACTCGTAAATATCAAAAATCGTCTTTTTGCGACATTTTGGGGGCAATTTGGCGGCCATTTTGAATAACTATCAATGGTTTGTGACATAAAGTTGATTTTGTACAAATTTAAATACTATTATCATGATATATGTATCATACAGTGTTGTTTTATCGTCCCCCAATTCATTTTATAAGTATACAGCACAACGTTCAAAATGGTGAAAATGGTTTTGGCGGCCATTTTTAAAAATGGCCGCCAAAGCCGACATATTTATTTTTCGAGATGTCTCCATAGCTAAAATTACGCACATATATAGTATCTTCGAGTGTGCGAAGTTTCATGCTTGTATGATAAAAAGCGCAATTCTTCTCACAAATTCCCGGACTATAAGATATTGAGCAAAAACTACCGAGTTACTCCCGACTGCTGTAACTTCTGTTTCCTCGCATGGGATCTTCTCATATTTGGCTTATGCCTTCTTATCATCATCATACTTCATTCTGTATGAGATGCTCCACCCCCGCCCAACCCCAAGGTCAATGTCATTCACTTATAAGATATTGAGCAAATACGACCAAGTTATTCCTGGCTGCTGTAACTTCTGTTTCCTCGCATGGAATCTTCTCATATTTGGCTTATGCCTTCTTATCATCATCATGCTTCACCCT
>JBEVXV010000077.1:0-2888 GCA_040505915.1 Sedimenticola sp.
CCCGGTGTGGACTCGAATCTTCGACCGATATACTTTGTATACCTCCCAGTTGCAAGGCGGATGCCTAAACCATGCACGACTGAGTGGAGAGAACAAGGAGTCTGAACGTCAGCTGTCCAAATGGCAACAGTCAGCAGTTCGACAACTTCGTCGTTGGCGGCAACAATCTGATGTGGACGTGACGTACGTGATGTCACCGACTGGACAACGGACTATGGTCAGAGAAATGCGAATCACGATTGGCGGACGAACTGTTGTACGACAAAGTGAGGTGACTCAGTTGATAGATAAGGAATTCCGCCAATCCAAATCTGCCGGCAACAAGAAACTAAGCCGAACGATAAAGGAAACGGTGACCGGAATAAGCCGCGATTCTGTGAAGGCCGAGTTAAGAAAGTTGCCCATAAAGCAATACTGTACGCCAGTGTTCGATAACAAGGCACCGCCAATACCAATTTCCGCGGCGAAGGTACATGAACGTCACCAAATTGACCTGGTGGACATGCGGAGTGTGGCAATGAAATACAAAGGTGTTACGTATCAATATGTGTTAAGCGTCCTGGATGTGTTCTCCCGTTTTTTATGGCTAAGAGCAATACCCAAGAAAACCAGCGAAAATGTACGCATTCAATTACAAGACATTTACAATCAAACTGGAACTCCATCCATTATTCAATGTGACAACGGCGGGGAATTCAAAGGACAGGTCCTGACATATTGCGCGAAACATAGGATTAAAGTGATCAACAGTAGTCCATACCATCCGCAGAGCCAAGGTAAAATTGAGTCTTCTCATAGATCATGGTCTAAGAAAGTTCGATACAACATCACAGAGGGCAACAACTGGATAGCAAATCTTCAAAAGACTGTCAGCATCAGAAATAAAGAGTACCACTCTACCCTGAAAATGTCACCGTTTGAAGTTTTCTATGGACGAAACGTTAATGCCGGAAAACAGTGTGATCGTGATGTCATTCATCAGCAGGCTCGGAAGAACAATAAGGATTTTAACTGCCAACTTGTGAAACAACACATAAAAAGGTTTCCACCCTCGTTGTACAAAGTAGGTGAACGAGTTTTAGTCCGGCCATCGATCATGAAAAGGAAAATGAAACACCAGTGTGTCAATAAAGGCGTCATACACTAGGTTGACTATGCACGTCATAGATATATAATACTGCTGGAGAACAACAGCTTAAGTAAATGGATTTCGGTAAAAAACATTGCTGCTATGACAAGACAGAAAGACTTGAACAAACGTGCAAATAAAAGATCTGTATGTACAGGAGACTGTGAAGGTAAAAGCCTCAGTGAACCCGAATGTGACTTTCGCATGTGTAGAACTTGTTGTGTTAAATTAGAACGCCCCTGTAAACTCAAAAGCCATAATCAATTAAATATTAACAATTTCCTAAATACACCCACCAGTGCATGTGAACATTTAAACCTCTTCCTGAAAGAATCCCATACCAGTGACAGTAATTTGATTAACATACACAGAGAACTACTGAAACATGCGAACAATCTAAACTTGGAACCAGTTGGCAACATTCCCAGAGACGGTAACTGCTTATTTCATGCAGTTGCGACACACTTAAACAATGCAGCACCATCAATATATCCATTCACCCAAGCCGACATCCGAAGAACTGTTGTAGACTGGTTACAAAACAATCCATACAATGAGAACGCTGACCATTGGTCCGATTTTATTTTCAATATGGACTGGTATGACTACCTCGACAGAATATCAGACTCGGAATGGGGAGACCACGTGTGTCTGGTAGCTATTAGCAGAGTGTTTATGCTTAACATTGAAATTGTTTCTAGCAGCAGTGAAATGTCAAGAAATGTTCATCGCATAACAAGTGAACATCCACATACGTCCACATTGTATTTAGGGCATGAACATGAACAGCATTACATTCTTTTGTCACCAGTTACTCAGGAAGACAGTGCCATTCAGTTACCAACATCAACAGTTACCACTGAAGATTCAATTATTTCAACTGGTGCAGTACGCCGGTCATTGGACTCCGAACATACTGAAAATGATGCTCCATCCGACATTTCCCTCTCCCCATTAGCTTCACCCACCTCGGAAAAGAGTCATCTCGACAACAATTCCCTATCTCCGTCTGCATCGGCCCACAGCAGTTATCTTGACAGTCCCAATGCCATATCGGAAAATGGCTCAATGTCTCCTGCTTGGGACGAGGATGATACGTTGGAGGTCGCTCGGAATCTCCAAGCTTCACGTGCAACCACTGATGGTGGAGGTTCAGTGCAACAAATAGACCAAGAAGCATTCTGCACAGGCCTTGGACTAACCACAACATTAACTTCCGAAGCCGTGCCATCACATACACATAGACTTCGACGAGAAATACGACGTCCGGCGCGGTATACACCATCTGAATATATCAATAAAAGGAGACGACGCATTGAACCGGCATCGCCATCTGGAACAGGATTTGATTCGTTGCCGCAACACATTAAGACACTGATACTTTCTTTCGCGATTGCTAACAACATATTAATGATAAATGTTCTGCGACAGGTATCAAAGTCTGTCAGAGCTGCTCTAGATACGTGTTCTTCAAGCATGGAGCAAGTGTATATGAACAATTTCGCAATGGACGCGTTATTTGGTCAGAAGAATTTAGAAATGGGGCATCGGTCCATATTTGCAGTGCGCACCATAGGCAAGAAATGTGGACGGCTTAGTGGTTTGTTTCTGAGACTTAAAGAAATTCTGAAAAAGTCAACGTCAAAATGGTTCAATGCATATATTGTGCTACAGTATGACGGCGACCGACGTCATGGTTGGTTTCGGATTGTAGAGTTATATTTTAAAAAGAAATGTTGAGCATCGTGGCATCGACTTG
>JBEVXV010000077.1:2908-8437 GCA_040505915.1 Sedimenticola sp.
TCGTCACGACGGCAAGTCGATGCCACGATGCTCAACATTTCGTAGGACTGTATTGCGACGACCCCACTGACCCACAATGACCCACGATTTGCCTGTTGTTACATGGACTTTAAGTCGCACGACTGACTTGCGACACACTCACTACAAAATGTCGTACGATCCGTTGTGACCAAGCCTTAAAGCCTCGGTCTTACGACGTCGCACGATCGCCTGCGATGGGTGAATTTATGGTAATCGCGGACCATCGTACGACCATCGTGAGACTTCGCACGACATTCGTACGACGTCGCACGACATTTCATCGATCGGGGGCCGTCGCAAACCATCGCAGCGGGTTTGGACATGTAAAGCTCCGGTCACACCGGCCTTGCGACGTCGTACGATCGCCTGCCATTGGTGAATTTATGATGATCGCGGACCATCGTACGACCATCGTGAGACTTCGCACGACATTTCAGCAATCGCGGGCCGTCGCAAGCCCTCGCATCGAATTTTGGACATGTTCAAAAACCGCTGCGAGGGCTTGCGACGGCCCGCAATTGATGAAATGTCGTGCGACGTCGCAAGATGGTCGCACGATGGTCGTACGATGGTCCATAAATTCACCCATCGCAGGCGATCGTACGACGTCGCAAGGCCGGTGTGGCCGGAGATTTACATGTCTAAAACCGATGCGATGGCTTGCGACGATTGATGAAATGTCGTTCGACGTCGCACGATGGTCGCACGTTGGTCCGCGATAACCATAAATTCGCCCATCGCAGGCGATCATACGACGTCGCAAGGCCGGTGTGACAGAGACTTAACTGGACTTGTCTCGCTAGTTATTCAATGTATATGTGAAAACACACAGGTGAACACTAACAGGTGATGGACACTGTTGTCTATTTCACATGTTCCGGCTAAATAAACATCTAGTTTTATTACGAGGGCCGGAGGCCCGATAATTCAGAGGAATCAGAATTTCAATGTGTTTTTTTATTTTCATTTTTTACGAGGTCCAAATGCCCGATCATTAGTATACCTGTTACTGGTATAGCTGACACCACTATCTCATGGCTGCCAGTACGCATGGCTGCCAGTATTACTATCGAATGCCTCGAAGAGCGCGACATGCAGTTTCTGTCAACGGTCCGATGTTTCTACCTGTGGAAAACATCACATGTTCTTGTAATAACTCAATACATGAAAACTTGATTCGAGTGACTATATTCATGGAAGATTTACGCAGGTTGACCAAATCTGTAGATTTCTGCAGATATTCAGCCATAAAACGACTCTACGGATCAAGTACGATCGAGACCAGTTGGAAATCGTTTTTTTGAGATTGACAAAATATGGACTTGATAATTCAAAAATTATTTCGAGAATGTTATATAATGTCTAAAATCGTATTGTAACGAATTGGCGTAAACTGTTTTGCTTCACCAGTTGCTTGGGTATAGGGAGGAGATTTTGTGCATTTTTACACTATCTGAAACGACTGTCCATTCAATTCGGTTTATAGTGAAATACACTATTGTTTACATGTACATGCATGCGTGGCTTTGTTCTATATGTGCCATGGACATAAATTGTGACAATGTCATTGGCTATTGCCAAATATGGCAAAGCAGGAAACAGCGATAGTCTGTTCTATACTTACATAACATTCATTGATTTGGCTGAATTATTTGCAAAATTTACGATTTTCAAATACTATGAGGGGATAAAATAAAAATATTACATTTTCAAATACGATTTTTTATATTACATTCTCAATTTTTTTTTTAATTATCATGTCCATATTTTTAATCTCTAAAAAGCATTTTCCAACTTGTCTTGATCGTACTTTAGAGCGAAACACGTATATATACTTATATTCACATATATGAGAGCGTTTGCATACGTGTATGCCATATATATTCCCTGTATACGGACAAGACAAACATGTCACATGTGCGTGTCTTGTACTTGTAGGCATGTTTGTGTTACATGTGTTGGATAAGTTGATTTATACCGCAACCAGCGTCTGAAGTAACCGAATAAAGGGGGTTGAATAAATATCATCTATATTCGCTACTAGCCGTATATACATCGAAGTAGCATAATAAACTTGCACTTTTGATTTGGTGCTCAGTTTGCATATACTTTCAATGTAACCGGGTACCAGCCGTACTAGCTTTATTTTCTCAACTTTGACCTCTCGTCATGTGACCAGTTGGGTTCAAAATAGCAACGGAAAAAATGCCTCACTTCACCTTAATATTTTTGGAATTATTTCAGAATTACTGGACCGATTTTCACAAACTAACTCTTGTTTTCTTCATTATACCGTTTCCAAGCTATCTAGCCTGGTTTCGGAGTTCGGAATTTCTGGAGATTTTTTTTTTCGACCATCTCCTCCAGCTGCTCAAGCTGCTCCAAACTGCCCCACTTCAAATATATTTTTCACATTAATTTCAGAATTACTGGACCGAATGGGTTGCGGTATAAAGTAAATACATGGTTAGTGCCTTAATTAGAATATAAAATATATTCGGTTTCGCCCTGACAACTTTATTGGGGCTCGCTAAAGCTCGCCCCAATAAAGCTGTCTCAGGCTCAACCGAATATATTTTATATTCTAAGGCACTAACCATGTATTTAATATATATATTTACATGTAGGATGCATGAGGTGGTATATTATGTTTTGGCTCTCCCTTTGTCTTTCCACATTAATAATACAGTTATAGTTTTCTAGTTTTTCGATTTCGGTCTAGATTACGGCCGTTTTGTATTTTGGTGTGGTTTTGTGTGATCTGGCTCCGCGTCCGTTGATACGTGTACATGTATGACACATGCCTAATTAAAACATAATTATAACTAGGCATCCAACACAATTCTAATGCATGATAAGACCAGACTAGTACTTTAAGTGAAATTAGAAAAGAGTGAGCCAACACATATGTACCAGATCATAGCATAATGTACATAACAGTATTTAATGTATCATGTATTATTTTTTATGAAAATGCAGATATATATAGTTGAATACATATGTCTCTATTTAAAATACAGATATCTGTAATTAAAATACAGATATCTGTATTACAACTCCATACAGATATCTGTATTACAACTCCACAAAAAATACAGATATCTGTAATTAAAATACAGATTCTCTATTTCAATTACATATATCTATAATTCAAATACAGATATCTATATTTTTAATAGAGATATTTGTATTGGGTATCATGAATGACCTACAGCAAAATAAAATTTCATGTCGAAATCAGAGTATTTGTAGATGACATATACATTTTGTGATAAAATAAATGATTTTTTTAAAGTGCAATCGAGACAAGTAGGAAGATGTTTTTTGGAATTAAAAATAAGTACTCATGATAATTAAAAAAAACAACGTGAGAATGTTATATACAATCAAACGCATTATTTTATAGCGTAGAATTGGCGTAGAATGTTTTACTATACCAGTGTATTAGGTATATGGGTGAGATTTTGTCATTCTTTACTATCTGAAACGACTACGTCCGAACGCAATTCAATTCGATCAATATTGAAACAGACAATACCGATTTGTTTACATGCATGTTTACACGCGTTGTTTTGTTCTGAACATACATTGTCACAATGTCATTTGCTATTGCCAAATATGGTAAAGCAGGAAACAGCGATAATCTGTTTCATACTTACAAAACTTTGGTCGATTCGACTGAAAAACTGCCGATGTTAAAAAGAAAGAGTTTGCATTTCAAAACAGTGCATCTGTATTTATACAACATTCCCGACAGCGATTTTTAATTAAGGTTTCCATATCTTTTTTTATTTAAAAAAAAAACGTTTTCCGAGTTGTCGCGATTGTACTTTAGTAGTTACTTGTATCTCCATTTCCTGGGCATACAGCTACTTCTGTATGTTGGAAATACACCATTTTCATGTGATGCCAATTACAAAGGCCAGGAAACTGGTGAAACCTACCTTGAAAATAATAACTGACTTTTGGCCGATAATTAGTCATTTTTTCTTATTTCTCCTCAAAAGTATATGTTGCGATCACTCTGTATCATTATTTGCTTGCATTATTTATCTCTTATGACTAATAATATATTTTGTAAGTCAATACAATCTTATTTGTATAGTTTGTTATGTATTTCTGTATTTTATATTCCATTTATAGCTATCTGCAACTGTTAATGCGAAATCACAATCTGCATCACATAACACATTGATGTCTATAGAAATGCCCTGATGTGACAAAGGGTATTATGCATTTTGGGACCAGTATAGACGAACATACTGAATGAGAGCGAATTTGTCCCGGTTTAAGAATATCAGTATTCAGTAAGAATTCAGTGAGCGTGATAGAAATACCCTGATGAAATATAATAGATGGATACAATGCCTCCACTCACACTTTCCCTGGAATCCCCTCTAGATGTAATGGTCCTACGAAAAGCTAAATTTTATAATATAAACAGATATGCAATGACTATGCTACCCGAATGCATACAACTGCATAAAAATGTCCGACTCTATCAGAATTTATACATTTTTTTTTGCGCTGATTATGCAAATTGTACATTTTATTTGTATAAGCTTTAATAAAACAGATTTTACTTTGAGAATAACTATTTTGTTACTTTAAACTCATCATTGTATCATATACATGTATAATGAATTTCATGAATATCACATGTGACGCGTCATGAGAAAATGTGCCCAATTGGGGTATTGACCAGTGTAGCTCCTGATCATGTAGCACACTCCCGGAGAGTGATATGGTCCTACAGTGTTTGTGAGAAGCATTATGAATGTTCCAATGACGATCAGCGAACAGTGTAGACCCTGATCAGACTGCGCGGATGCGCAGGCTGATCTGGGGCTACGCTGGTCGCAACCCCAATTGGGCACATTTTCTCATGACGCGTCACATATAATGCAATATATATTATTAATTAATAATTTCATTAATAAATATTATGCAGGGAATTGAAATACATATAAATTAAATAAATTTAGTATTTTTTTAAATCACTTATGACGTCATTTATAAGTAAAATATGAATTAGCTGCGATATCCAAACTTCAAACCTTCATAACTTATCCCACATTATAGTTTTTTGTGCGGGTTTCTGCATTTGTTTGTATTGTCAATGCATATCCGTTTCTGGATAAAATTTAGCTTTTCATACCTAGGAGTAGGTCGGAATCCCGAAAAAAGCTGGGGTCAGAAGCTGGAATACCATTTGCTGGACTGGCATCTTACGAAATACTGTACTGTGAAAACAGCGTATGGAATACTGTCTAATTTAGCCAGAATCTAGCGCACGATTATGACAGTGTAGCCTTCATAGTATCCAGTGAACAATTTAAAGCCACTGAATCACAGAAAAAGTAAATGGTGGCGAAAATTGAATAAAAAAAGATAAACTGGGTATTTTTATCGTTTTACTGAACCGAAATAACATTGATAAACATGAGACAGACAAACTACTATGTTTACACAATTTTATTGCAAGTGTGGCTGATGCTCTTCAGTCTC
>JBEVXV010000078.1:0-3708 GCA_040505915.1 Sedimenticola sp.
ATAAATTGTTACCACACCAGATGATGTGCTCAAAATAAAACATCTCAAAGCAACTACATTCTCAATATTTTTAAAAACAACCTTCCAATAACGGACTAATCAGAATTTGTGCACGGGTAATATTAGGCCTTTTGGGGCAAAAGGGTTATCACAACTAGTAGTCCTGCAGAATTGGTCATAATAACAAACCTATTGTGCATTTTGGGTGAAAAGCATGAAAATTGGCACAAATGTAGGTCTTTATATGCCGAACAAATTTGGTCTAGGGGCCAAGTCAATTTCCTCCTAAGATGGCTGCTAAATTCAAAATGGCCGCCATAGAAGAATAACACATTAATCGTACATTTCCATATTATTAATTTTACTTTACTGATTACATAATATGTACTTGTTGATTAACATCATCATTTTGCAATTTAAACTAATTTATCTACCTTTCAAAAATGCAAACGTCATACAAAATGACTGAAATCCAAAATGGCCGCCGATTTACCATCAAATTAAGCATAAATGATGTGTATTTGACATATGAAACTGTTATGTATTTTAAAACAATGGGACTAAAAGCTGTTAGTAGACAAGCCACCAATACTTTCCAGTCAAATTGTTTTGAACATATTTAGTTCTTGAGAATGATTAATATCCAAGATGGCCGCCAATTTACCATCAAATTAAAGCATGAATGATGTGTTCTTCACTTACGAAAATGTTCAATATTTTAAAACAATGCGACTTGAATTTGTTGGTGGCCTAACCACCATAAGCTGTCAGTAAAATTATTGTTAACATGTTTAGCTGATCCTGAATGATTTATCACCAAGATGGCCGCCGATTTACCATTCAATTAAAGCATAACTCATATATACTGAACGTATGAACCTGTTAAATATGTATAAACAATGTGACTTGAAGTTATTGGTGGTCAAAATTGGCCACCAAGAACTTTCTGTCTAATTGTTTACAAAATATTTAGCAGGTCCAGCATGATTGAAACATCAGTCACACAATTAAGCATCCACTGAAACGGAAACAACCTACTGGTGGGTTACTGACGAATTGTCTGAGTAAGTTAGTATGCTGTAGGGTGAAACTTACCTACAGCGTACAGCTGCCGGGCGTTATTATGGCCCCATCACAAGCACGCTGTACAAGACACACGATTTGCACAAATAAATGTCAGTGGATATTCGCATTAAATGAGTGCATTGTCTAGGAGGGAGGCAACACATATATGAAGTTACCATACTCTTTTCCGGACCCGTCAACAATGTATTGGTTGGTTACTGATGAGTAATCGTACTATGCTGTAGGGTGAAACTTGCCTACAGTGTACAGCTGCCGGGCGTTATTATGGCCCCAACACAAGCATGCTGTATCATTTGCACTGCTAGCCTAATCTAATTTACTGCACGCGACTACCGTATGTCACAACCAAACTGCGACGAGAAACTCAATAGTTATAGTCGTGTTCATAGTCTGCTACATGAATACCAACATTATTGTGAATTCCTATTGACGCTCACAGTCCCCGTGACACTTGCAATACGATGTGCATGCCATTCCAGCCTTAACACACTTGCATCGACCTAGACATCCCCTGTCCACTTTACAACTGCATTTCAGAAGTTCCTCACAAGATTTACAGGCTTCTGTCAAGGTGGTCCACAGAGGTTCCCACAACTGTGATCTTCCCCTTTTCCATCCCCAGTCAGCCGGATTTGGTAACGCTGGTGCTCGTAACAAAGCCTGTCCCCAACAATGCCCTGCCTGATATGCAGCTCTTTTTGCATGCTGATACATGGCTGCAGATGTCGGTGGAATGTTTTCAATTGATCTTCCCTTTTGAGTAAATAACTCTTTCCGAGCGTCATCAACATTGTCACAGCAGCTTGTTCGGTCATACATTAGAACAACAAATCGTTCGATTGTCGGAATGTGCTCTTTCAGTGTCTGTTCTGAAGGTGGTTCCATAACAAGGGTTGCAAAGGCTTCTACAACATCAGGGAATATCTTTAATGTTTCCCATGCGGTTTTCTTTCCTTTGTTGACAAAGAACGAGGTTTGATCACATCCCGTGAAGGTATGGAACATCAGCAGAGACGAAGCTTTTTCTGGTCCAAGGGTCCGAGCAATGGTATGGATTGGAATCTGTCTGCGATTCTTCCCTGTGCCAAATGATATCCATAATTCAGTTAAGTTCGTTTGTGCGAACAAAGCAATTGACAAGACAACCACGTCGGTGTCCACTGTACGCAGCATGACCCTGCGGTAGCCATCAGCAGCAGCATCTTTAGCATGAAGTAAGAGTCGCGTATCGGCTTCTTCATGTGTGCATGGCGATAGACGACTGTTATCTTCTCTTGGGTAATTCTGTAGTACCTCTTTGCCAAATGTCGAGATAACATTCTGTTCACCTTGAAGTGTAACAGATTGCTGTGCTAGGAAAGCAAATAGCTCAACCTTGTTTTCGTCGACTCTTAGGAATGATTCCCAGTTACCAGGTATCTTGGTATGTGACTGGACGCGTCGTCGTGTACCCTTTCCGCGCTTCTGTCTTGTCATTCTCTTAAGGCTGTCTTTAATGTATTCGTCCCAGACAATGTCTACTCGCTTGGCTTTCTCCAGCTGGGATCGGATGTATGGCAAGAACACTAGCCTGGAGTATTCATCGAAAGTTTTGGCATGTCCAGGTTTCAACATGTTAATGATTGCTGCACCATCAAGGAGAATAGCATCAACCTCTGGGCTATCTTCTGTTGGAGCAGGATAAGTATCTTTGAGGCATCCAACCAAATCAGCCTTTGTTCCAGAACGCAAGTCTCCAAATTTTGACAGTGATGGAGGATAACTTTGATTTTCGTGACGAAAGAATTCTGCAATATTTCCATCACGCACCTGACATGATACATATAACTGTGAGAACAATGTGCATGTTTTCTTCAGTGATGTAATCTGTTGCTTGTCAACAGATTTTGTCATGGGTTGAGGACAACTAAACAGTGGCAACTTGTTTCTCTTCAATGGTGTCAACAGCGTCACTGTTCTTTCCTCTATGCGTTCCTTAACAAATGTATCATACTTTTCCTTTCCAAGCTTCTGTATGTTGTGAACGGTAGACACAACATTTTCTCCCATAATGTCTCTTTTGTCCAGAACAAGCAGATCACCAGTGTGTTCTTCAAAGGGGTTACCCATTTCGTCGATGGCATGACATAGAGAACGCACTTGTTTGACAAATGTAGCCTGCACCGACCGTGTTTGTTCATGATGCTTGACATCAGGTCCTTGGCTCATCTTCCGCTTGATGCTTTCTGCAGAATGTTCAAACTCACCTATTACTCGTGCCATTTCCGGTCCTGCAACCATCCAACGCAATAGCTGTGAGGTGTTTTCAGTAAGTCCAATAGCTCCTCCTTCGTCCTTTACAATGCAGTTATTTTGTTCATGACATTGATCTATAGCTATGGATGAGAAACGCCGGTGAGTCTTCTTGATGACAAATTTACCACTCTCAAACTGTGCTGCGATATCAGGGTGCATATTCTCAAGATTCATCATATCACGCAAGTGAACTGGTAGCCAACGGCTGTAGTTGGTGTGGTCCAGGGCGAAGAACCAGGGCAGAAGCTGATCAATGGATTCCATGTAGAGCTTGAAGTTTGCCTCTCGAAGTGACCTCACAAAGCTCAGAATGGTCAATTCAAATTC
>JBEVXV010000079.1:0-3482 GCA_040505915.1 Sedimenticola sp.
TTATTTCCTAATTAAAGAATGTTGTCAGCGGAATGCTATCTTGACCCTCGAGGGTCAGGTTAGGAAATACCTTATTGATACATGATTTTATGTATTACCCTACATGTTTTAGGGATCCGGCATACGTCAATGGTATAGTTTTAACATGTACATGATAATAATATAGCTGTTTTTAGAATCTAAGCTGGTGACCAAACCATTATATCTCCCTTTAAACTATAGTTTCGGAAAAAATATTTTGATTTGATAAGACGGATTTATGCGCAGCGTGTACATATACACATTATTTTCGTTCATGCGTATAGAAACATTCCAAATTATCGAATGGTTACCGAGAAGTTGCACTGTAATGTGGGATTATCTGGTGACACAACAGACATATATCTTCCAACCGTGACATATTTATCGCCCGATCCTCTTCAGCGTTTAAAGTAATTGGACAATTATAAAACAATTTTCATAATGCGCGTGCAGAGATAAATGGCCCGACGTCGTTACTGAGCCTTCTACAGAAATTGGTATTGCATTCTTGGTCTGTATGGTACTGCCAGTTTGAAGGTTACCGAAGAACAGAAAACTAGTTTGATTCCGTTGTACACGGAATCATTACGAACCACAGCATTCGTTATACACTACCGCTTGCATTAATCTTGGCAGCGGTTATAAAACCGTCGGGCAATAACTCAATGTTTATACTCGAAATCAAGGAGCTTGCTTGGTTGAGCCTGACCTTTGCGAATCGATCTGTTCGGTTGAGAGTTTACATTACCATAGATGCTCAATGTAGTTCTTAATAACTGATAATTGACAAGATTAACGCAAGCGGTAGTGTATCTCGGATCACTGGGTGCAAATATAGCCAATAATCAAAATCATAAACGGAGAATCTCCGTTTATGATTTTGATTATTGGCTATATTTGCACCCCGTGATGACGAAAGTTGGCGAACTTTTCAGAGCTAATGCAGAACAACAGTCTGAATGTCCATCTGTTGGTAATTGCCGAACAACAGTCTGAATGTCCATCTGTTGGTAATTGCCGAACAACAGTCTGAATGTCCATCTGTTGGTAATTGCCGAAATGCATGGAGCAAATGGTGACTTAAATTTAGCTGGGTCTGTAATTTCTTTCATGTTGCGCTCAACAGGATAGCTTTCCCACCAAAACTGTTATTGTAACTTTTGACATCCACGCTCGTAAATTTTGGTTTCAAAGTGCATTAGTATAATGTAAACAACTTTAAAAAATTGTTTTGTTTTGTATATTTGAACACTTAGAAACCAAATTATATGAGTTTTAATATAAAAAAATACTATTACATTTGTTTGGCGTGAAAGCTATCCTGTAGAACGCAACGGGATATAAATTGCATACTCACCAATACAAAAAAATATACCAAAGAAGACAAATTCAAACAAAGCCGGTGTGTCAAACATATTGACTCGAGCCGTAATATAAATTGATTTATATTTTTCGAGGTTACGGATTAAACCTGTTACTGTCTAACGAACCCAGTACATATCTGTGCTCCACCAGTTTTAAAACATAAAAGTGGTCAGTATTGATATGTATTGTCGTAGCACTTATTTACTTATTGACAGTGACGCAGTGACGCACATCACTGTCCAACTTTTAATAAGGCAGTTACTATTTATATTTATTTGAATAAATAAACTACTTTACTAATATTGTTATATTGAAATCTGGACTGTATGGATGACATACTCTATAAGCCGTCTCTGTGTAAACATAATCACCATGGCCGCAGTAACATGACAAACTCCTACATTGCAGTTAAAAATAACATGAGAGTCAGAAGATCCAAGATAATCGACTACTAGCGATGCGTTTTTATTGCACCTGTTCATTTCTGTCATGGACTGCCAGTATAGTTACAGTCCATGACAAAAACGCCTCCTAGCACCAGCTTGAGCGAAACTCAATGTTGTCTTTATTACAACGCTTTTTTGCAAGACAACTGATACACATATTGGTAGCATGACTTAATATATTCTTATAATAAACACTTAACCTGTTTACCAAACGTTGTAATAATATAACTCATTTATTTTCCTCGGTTTCCAATTGCAGTGCCTCCCATGAAATAGATTTAATTGTACATACATAAATAAATCGAGGTAACTCGGAAGCATAAATCTTTCAAAATGATCAGTATATTGTGAAGTGTTGATTTGAGCCCTGTGGCTCATTGCGAGCATGGAACAGGTTTTGAGCCAACATCCAGTCTCCTAGAAAGTGTTAGTCATCGTCTCAAAGCAACCAGTGACTGGCTTAGTTTCCCTGGGCAACCTGTAGAATATAAAAGGTGCATAACGTCCAATTGATATTTTCTGACTCAAAAAATAAAAAAATGCGCCACACTATAAGTGACGGTGACAGAGTTGTGGTGTGAAAAAAAATGTGCCGGGTATGCTGTTTCACCGGTGAAGTGTGACAAATACAAATCATTTATTCACTAGAAATTGCATCATGAGGCGGTTTACTTATTTCTACCTTAAATTTGACACTGAACAGTTCACCCAGCCGTGGCCGTAACGTAACGTTAAGCTGCCGCTGGACAAAGTGACAAGGCAATCCTTACCAACAATGCCCCCTGCGGCCCAGTTCTTGCCGTCCATGCTCGGCGGACTGTTTGGTGTCAAATTTAAGGTAGAAATAAGTAAACCTATGCGTCAGTGTGCACGGGTGGGACTCGTCCGCTAACCAAGTCCCAAGGCTTCACAACCCGTGCACAATAAACATATATTAGCCATCGTAGCATGGTAGTATCGCCATCGTGGTATCGTACCGTCCACCCGACACTGAGCGATAATACGATCGTCACAACGGACACTGTACCGATTCGTAGTCTGTCCTATCAGAGCCTTCATACACGAAGCACGAATCACACACTAGCCTAGCACACTAGTCAATACCCAACCCCACCCACATAAGCACATATACCAACGCGACCCCCCGATTCGGATTCTATCCAATCAGAGTCCTATCACGAATCACTGTTTGGTCTTCTCGCGAAGGTGCTGAATTTTGTCTCTTATCGCGACGTCATTGCGTGTCAGAAGGAGCTGAGACACTCCAGGGCGATTTATGATGACCTCCAGTCGGAACTTTCTCTTACTCTTGGAAGCTATTTCAGAGCCGAAGAGCTCGTTGATGAGTGCTACCTCCTCCGGGCTCCAGGGTATTCGCTGCTGGTGGCAGATCTGGTCCTCGTGGCGCTGCCTCGCCCTCTCATCGAAGAAATGCTTCATCAGGGCAGCAGACTTTTCACCCTTCGCGGCCTTTCTTGTTGCCAGTATGTCGCGTTTGACATTGGCCATCTGGTGGTACGTCTCCATGTCCGCCTCGCCCAACTCTTGTGGTGGTGACGCCGGTATTGATGTCGAGTCCTCGCTAACGTCTTCGTAGGGGACTTCGAACCGTTTGGGGTCCGGACTTTGCACCACAAGGCCTCGGCGATG
>JBEVXV010000080.1:0-4851 GCA_040505915.1 Sedimenticola sp.
TACATAGTCTATGCAAGAATCTGAGTTTGCGCATATCGATTTGGGCTGAGGCGGGGAGCCACCCGATCATAGACAGAGTCATTATTGTACTAGCTCGAATTGGTAAGTTTTGACAACATTTTGCAGCGAGCCTCACCAGCTTTTCGACATTGCACGCGTCTGCTCGAGATACACTGCACCACAGCTCAGCGCCGTACAGTAAAACTGGTATTGTTACTTTGTTCAGGATAGAAGCTATTGTTAGTGGATTAACATTGGTTGATAGGTTATAGGAGTTTAATATAGAAAACAACGAGGCCCTGCTTTTTCTGCACCGGGCCTCAATACTTGTCGAACTATTTAGCGACCTGTTCAGCTGGATACCAACGTGTGTTGCCTCTTCGTGGTATGCAATGATTTCATTGCCTAATTTTACTTGCTTTAAGTTCACCAGCTTTTTGTTCGTAAATGCTAGAATTTTACATTTACTGGGGTTTAACGTATATCTCCATTTTACCGAATATGTGTACACAATATCCAATAATTGCTGTAGGCAGTGTATGCTCGGGCAGACAAGCGCGATGTCGTCAGCAAGCGTCGGATTACCGCATTTAATAGAAGCTATACTTGCGCTGTATTCAGAGTCTTGTAGTGTGTTCAAAAGTTCGTCCACGTATAATAAATACATCCATGTGGAGATTATGCCTCCCTGTCTCACTCCTTGCATGACTGGGAATACTTCCGATTTCATACCGTTTACGAGAACACAGCTATAATTATTTTGGTAACAGTTCATTATAATCCTTAGGAACTTGCCGTGTATACCAAATTCTAATAATTTGGCAAACAAACCGTTATGCCATACTGTATCAAATGCCTTGGCGGTGTCTAAGAAAGCCACATAACTATCAGAACCCAACTCTCTGTTATATGCAATTGTTTCCTGTAAAGTGAATGATGTGGTAATTGAGTCCAAATTTTTCTGGTAGCCATTTTGTTGGCCATTCGGAAAAGATTTGTGACTCAAACTGCACCATTCTTGTAACCGCATGTGTACTATTTTCTCAAAAAGTTTGTATATAACAGAGAGCAGGGTGATAGGTCTGTAGCTGTCTGTGGCATCGCGCGGCTTACCAACTTTGTGTATAGGAATCACTATGCCTATTTTATGGTCACTAGGAATATACTCATGTTCTATCATAAGGTTGAATAGTGCTTTCAAGTACTGCAACAATAATGAGCCACCATGAATTAGATGTTCGTTTACGATCAAGTCAATACCAGGAGCTTTTCTGCGTTTCAGACGGGAAAGTGCCTTGTGCAATTCGTTAAATCCAACTGGACAGCTTAGAATTGGACAGTCCGAATGGTCGTTCGACTTATAGAACGTATTAACTTTCTCATCGACCTGCACTTTAAACACATTATCGAAATTAAGTTCATCATGTGGTACAAATGCAGACGCAAAATGCTGTTTGAAAGCTTGACATATTTCTAGTGGAACGTTACTTTTATCGCCGTCTGTAGTTATTTCATTTATTATAGGCTTTGTTTTCTTTCGTTTATAATTAAGCGTTTTCCAGAATAATCTGATATCACAATTGGCCGTCTCATCAAGGTCATTATAAAACCTTTGCTCTGTTTGCCTGATTGCGTCGGTTTGTACTTTTCTAAATTCTCGTTTTGCAGATTTGTACGATTTATAATGCAAATTACTAGGATCCCTAGGGCGGCCAGCTTTAATCCAGGCCAACCGTTTTGCTCGTTGGTCCGCGTGAGCCTCTTTGACTGAAGCTGTCCAGTATGGTTTTGAATGCTTATTGAAATGACTAATTGGCAAAGTTAGATTAGAAGCATTTCGTATTGACTTGACTATATGATTGTAGAGTGATTCAATGTGCTGATTTCCGCTAGATGCTTCAGTTATATTGCTTAAATCTGATGTTTGCAACTCATTTGTCAATGCATGTCGGTACATGTTAAAATTTTCGTCTGTGCATTTATGCCATGCCACTTGCGGTGTGATCTTAGGATGAAACGCAGTAACAGGTACGTGTACACATGTGTATATGGGCAAGTGGTCAGATACATGGAAAATATCATCATTAAGGATTCTACTTGACTTAACAATAGTTGCTTGGTGTTTAGGTAAAATTACATGATCAAGCGTCTTTTCGGTCTGGCGAAACGTCAATTTTTCACCAGAATTATTCACTACGAATAAATTGTTTTGCTTCAGAAAGTCAGAAAACAACTTATTTCGTTCATTTGGCATGTTTTCCGATAATGATGCGTTGAAATCTCCACATAGAATCACTGTACCTAGCTGGCTATACGAGTCGTAAATACTTTGTATGGCATGCAAACAATCTTTATAATCCGCTATACTGTAATTCACTGATGGCATGTACACAGAAAATGCATATATAGTGCATGCGTCGGGCTGAGTAATGGATATCCCACATATTCGCTCACTCGGTATGCCTATAATGGGTGTGATCTGAAATGAGCATTGTTTTTTGTATAATATACAGGCCCCTCCTTTCCCGCATCTCGACCCTGGGGTGTTAGAGGTATCAAAAACGGCATGTGATACATATTCTGAGTGCATGGAATTTAAAAATTCTTTATGTTGTTGTTTCAGCTTATGTTCGGAAATAAAAGCTACATCAATTCGGAGATCATCTAATGTTTGACTCAGTGAGCCCGCAGTGGAAAATATACCTCTCACATTCCAGGTTAGGATGTTGCAATTGGGATATACACTTGTGTTCATTTTTAGTGTGGTTGCAAATAGCGCACTAATAGAAAGGTAAAATATACAGGGCTTAGTCCACATTGTTGGAAGAATATTGGTCATAGTCATAATAGTTTTTGCTTTCTTCGGTATCATTATTTGTAAATTTAGAGTTCCATGTGTTATTTCCGTACCACCGTCGACAGTAGAATTTACCTGGCCAAAACGACTTGTCTTCCAGTCTATAGCCGTCAGACAGGTTTACAGTTAATTTGGCGGCCAGTGATCCTCTGTTGGTCTCGATCAATCGTAAGCCTGCAGGGTTTATATTCTTCTGTTTAAGGAATGTGAGAAAACCGGCTCTGTTGGACGTGCGCGCTATGCCTCCAACATAGTACCTGCGTGTGCGTTTTGCGGAGACACATTCGAATACCGGGTCTTCATCGGATGCTTGGGCTTGTGCGTTATCATTGTTAGTGTCGGCGGCCGAGACATGCTTTAAATCTTTCTGAGAATCATTATTTTGTCTGCTGGACACTATAACAGGTATGTTATTTTGTGTGCGATATCGTTTCTTAGTTTGCGGGTCTGTATAAAACAATGTTTTTTGCTGAGCACTGGCGTTCGATGTTGTTAACTGCGCATCCTCGTTGTTGTTTGCGTGTTGATTATTCGGTTGTTTATGTTGTTGTTTGTCCGTGATTGTTATAGGTGTATTCTCATTGTGCTTCGGAGTATGTTTTTTCTGTGTGTGTTCTATATCAGCGTATTTCGAATTATTTTGTTTCACGGCGTCTAGGTAAGGTGTATTCGACTTAATGTCGTCGCTTTGTATTAGTATCGTGCCGTCGCTGTGAGCAATTGTGTTATCTTCTACATGTAACGTATTATTCGTGCGGTTCGGCGTTTTTCCAACGTTTACGTTTGTCGTAACATCCATACACGTTCGTTTTGCGATTGGTTGTTGCTCACTGTGATGTATCGTTGTCGGCGGCGGCTGATCGCTATTGTTGTTTGCAGCGTTCACCGGCCGTTGTACTGTTGGTCCTTGGTTTGCCGGATGCATAACGTCGGGCGGTGGCTGTGGTTTTGAAATTGCACTTTTCATATCATTTATTGCTTTTTCCAGTCGCTTTATGTCTCTTGCATCGTTCTCTCTTTGTGCTTTCAATACGGATATTTCTTGTTTAGCTATGTTCAGCTGACCTCGTAATTCACTGACGTCGATGCATATGGTTTCAAATCCGACACATTCTGGCTCCTTTTCCTCTGTTTTAATCACTGTTCGCTTTTTGGTGAATATGTCGACAACATCTTTCGGGTCACCATTATCGATGAATTTCTGTATATTATAACAATCTGTTGCATAGCGGGACGAACTTGAGGCGGATTTTGTCGTTTTCCGCGTAATCAAGCAACCTGGTGGGCAATTATCTTTTGATCGTGCACGCTTAGCAAGGATACTCCTGTACATGGAAATTGTGTCTTCACAATCTTTACATTCTAGTCTTAGCTTTTCAATATATATATCCTTGGGCAGGTGTTGTAGCCGCTGGTCAATAGATGTGAAAATTTGCTGATTGGGAATTGGCTGGCTTTGAATTTCGTAGCGTTCTTGCGATTGGTTGTCCATATCAAGGTATATCGGCGTCTGAGACTCGTTCCGATCCTGGTAGAAGTTATCATTGTCGTAACAATTTTGCGCTGTTTCGTCAGTGCAGACATATTTAACAGCCGTTTCGTCACATTCATTAACTGGGCTTAACGGGTGGTAGTAGTCAGTAATCTTAAATGCTGTTAGCTGGTCATCTGCGCTAAGGCCGTCGCCTGAAGGCGCTTGAATGGGGATTTCACTGTTACTCGCCATGGTGAGCTGATGTGTGGGGATTAGTACTCCTCCAGGCCAAAACTTATATGTGAGCTCAAATTTGGTATCACACACCATCACACAGCTGACGACTGAGATATGCCTGCGGCAAACACCACTCGAAGGAAATATGCAGAGACAATGGAAATTTTGAAAAGTTGCATATAACAATGTATACGTTTATTTCAGATATCTTTAAGCCATATGGCCCATGAAGCAATATAATAGTACAAATGCAATAATTTTGTCAAACAAAGAAGGCAGCCAG
>JBEVXV010000081.1:0-4665 GCA_040505915.1 Sedimenticola sp.
ACTTCATTCCCGAGCCAATACACTGGGACTTCACTCCCGAGCCAATACAGTGGGACTTCACCCCCGAGCCAATACAGTGGGACCCCACTCCCGAGCCAAAACAGTGGGACTTCACCCCAGAGCCAGAACACTGGGACTTCACTTCCGAGCCAATACAGTGGGACCTCAGCTCCAAGTGTTGCGATCAAGAGGCGACGTAGCATATCTTCGCTACCAAGCCAAGATAGCCTGATCCAAGCTCCAAGGCGGTGTAACAGCATGACCTCATTACAAAGCCGGTACTCCATGACCTCAGCTGATAGCCAGGATAGTAGGACTGACATCCCGATCCACGACATGTCCTCAGCTAGCAAATGTCAGAGCGAAGAAATACTAACTTCAAGTCAGGACTGTTCCTCAGCATGCCTACCTGACCCATCCAATGGCAAAGAATCTCCAAATCTAGGCCAGAATAGTAGCCCACCAGATCCAACTCAGGGAAATGACTCGGCTCCGCTGGATCAGACTGGTGAACCAATACTGCCAGTTCAGCCTACCTTGTCGTCAACAGAGAGCTCCCAAGATCCCACAGTTACTGAAATATTGGTAGCTATTCCATACAAAAAGGCTTACCCCGAAAGCAACGACCGCTGTTCAACCATTGGACAAGACTCTACACCAGATGCCTACTATAAGGGTAGCCCTATGTACTTCGAGCAGGACAAGCAGCAACGCTATAGTAATACACCCCCACAAGTACCTTCAACTCTACAATACGGTAGCCCAGCCTACAGAGTACAGACATCTACGGTTCCTTTTTTAGGGAACGGCCGAGCCTCGTTCGCGACAGCTCGGAGGATGATACATCTACCCTATGCAGCTCAACATGTCCTCCCACAAACGACCGTGCTATACCCGCGTCAGCCAATCCACCCCAAAGCACTTTAAGAATGGGAACGCTCAACATCCAGAATATCAAGGGCAACACAAAATACTTGCAGTCTGTATTGGCATCCACAGATATTCTCTGTATACAGGAGCATTGGCTATTCACTTTTGAACAAAAGCTAGTGGACGACTCATGGCCCGACTATTGTAATCAATTAAAATGTGTGGACGAAGACCAACCAATTACACACCTTGAACGAATCCGTGGATATGGCGGAACCCTTACCCTCTGGAGGACATCCATTGATAAGTACGTCAAACGTTTGCCAGATGGTTCACACAGAATGAGTGTCATAATCATCCTCACCAAGCCAGTTCCAAGCATTCTCATCAATGTGTACCTGCCCAGCCGTAACTCACGAACCACGGACAGCTTCCAAGAAACGCTGGACTCCATCGCCGAAACCATATATAAATATGGAACATCGCACAATGTGATACTGGCCGGAGACATGAATAGTTCCCTACATAGAGTGCCACCGAACTGTCATGACTTGATATTCAGAGAGTTCGTAAACAAAAATGGTCTCCTTCTATCCGACTCTTACAAGGAAAAGTCAACATTCTTCCACCACAACGGCAAAGACAGAGCAGTAATTGACTACATACTGATGCGCCCACTGTCAGATTCCATGGAGGGTTTTGAAACTACGATAAAAGACCTCAATGCAGAGAATACTTCTGACCATACTCTGGTGACCGCTACGGTGCAAGTAAAACTCCCCCAGGACCCAAAGATAGTTCCAGCATCGAAAGGGGAAAAACATACCCTGAAGAAGAAATGCAGGTGGAATAAGTGTGATATACAGACATATCACCAGCTGGTCGAAGACAATATAGACACCGCGGACATTAGTGATGGTACATCTACAGCTATGCTGGGTATCCAGTGTAAAGTAATAGAAAACATCCTACACTCTGCAGCATCACAGTCCATACCAGACTATCACCGGGACCGAACAAACAAATCAAAAGGGAAAGGAACCTGGAGCCCGGATATTCAAAGCGCAGCCATGGCAGCCAGAAGGGCACACAGAGAATGGAAAGACAGCGGATCACCGCAGTCACGGGAACATCCGGCAAACCAAACAAGGCGAGAGTCAAAAAGAAAGCTCCGGAGACTTCAGCGTCAGACGCATGCAAGAAAACAACTCTGTCTCCAACGGGAAATTATGGACGCCAGCGACTTCGACCAAAAGTTGTTTTACAGACTGGTTAACAAGCAGAGGAGTTCAGCCGCAACATACACCGATACTCTAGAGGTAGACGGAGTGTCTCTAACAACACCTGAGGATGTGATTGAAGGTTGGAAAGTACATTTTGAAAGGCTAGCTACACCAAGTTCAGATAACAACTTTAATGAACAGCACTACGACATAGTCATGTTACAGGATTTGGTCATCCAGCAGGTATGCAGAGACTCCCCCAAACCAAGCCACCAAGTAACGGCGCAGGATGTATACAAAGCCATAAACTCGCTCAGCAACAACAAGGCTGCAGACGCATTCGGGCTCACTGCGGAACACTTCAAGCTGGCTGCTGACGTCCTAGCCGATCCACTGATGCACCTACTAAATAACATTATAAAGCAAGCCAAGCTTCCAGAACCATTAAAGCTGGGTGTGCTATCTCCAGTGCTGAAGAAAGGAAAAGCCAAAACAGTACCAGGTAACTACAGAGGGATAACTGTCACCCCAATAATCAGTAAAATCCTGGAAGCAACACTACAGCATCGGTTAGATGATATACTCCTGCCAACACAAAACAAGCTCCAACGCGGTTTTACGGCTAAAACATCCCCACTGAGTGCAGCCCTCCTGGTGTCAGAGAGTTTAAACGAGGCAAAGGACAACAAGCAGACGTGCGCCCTGGCAACTCTAGATGCAGAAAAAGCTTTTGACACGGTGTGGCACCAGGGACTGGCAGTGAAACTCTACCATGCTGGAATCGAGGGGAAACTATGGCTGCTTCTTCGAGACATGCAGACATCCGGGCAGACTGCGGTGAAGTGGTCTACACACTTCTCAGACCCATTCCCGACACAGCAAGGAATCAGGCAGGGAGCCAAGTTATCAACCTCTTTGTATAAGCGCTTCAATAATGGTATTCTCGACCAGATCCAGAATTCAAATATCGGTGCTAAAGTTGGTAGCCTGCATATCGGAGCTCCCACAGTGGCGGATGACATCTCGCTGATTGCGGACAAACCGGAAGATCTACAACGGATGCTGAATGTTGTTAACGATAACACCTCAAAAGACCGGTTCAGGATAAACCACTCAAAGAGTGACGTAGTAATATACAATGCAACTCGCTCTAGAGAAAAGTGCCAATGGAACCTGGGTACCACTACGATTGATGAAACCACTTCTACAACGCATATCGGATTGCACAGGGCTAGCACGCTTGATGCAGACATCAACACGCGAGTGGAAAAGGGCAGGAAGACTATGTATGCCTTGCTGGGTGCAGGCCTCCATGGTAGAACGGGACTCAACCCTCTTGTATCAACAAAGCTGTGGGCAGTCTTCGGGCTTACAAGGATGATATATGGACTCGAAGTTGTCAAACTGAAGCGGAAGGAGATTGACTCGATGGAAATATACCAACGAAAGTTATTGAGACAGATCCAATTTCTCCCAGATAGATGCCCCAACACTGCAATCTACGCCCTTACCAACTCCATTCCGATTGAGTCACAGATCGATAAGAGACTACTGTCCATGTATGTTGGCACTATCAAGCAGACCAACACCCTGGAGTATCAGGTTATCAGGCGACAGCTGGCAGTCAAGGGAGAGGGCAGTCACAGCTGGACGATTGAAGTACGGCGACTACTTAGCAAGTACGGACTCCCATCAGCATATGACCTCTGGGAAGACCCACCTTCGAAAGAGAAGTGGAAGAAGATGCTGGGTGACGCATTCAACTCCCATTTCTACAAGCTGTGGACTATGGATGTGGCTCAGAAATCTTCCCTCCGATATCTCCATATCTCGGAACGACCTCTGGATAGCCAACATCCAATATGGGCATCAGCTTCATCAGATACAAGAGAGATCAGGAAGGCATCCATCAAAGTGAGACTGCTCACTGGAACATACACCTTGCAGAGCAATCGGAGCAGGTTTAACCAGTTTGAGGTCTCTCCAAACTGCTGCCTGTGTCAGGATAGCCCAGAAGACAGGATGCATTTTATCCTAAAATGCAAGAAACTCTCCAACGCCCGAGAAAAGCATCTACTCTGCCTGCGGGAGATGCTGACAAATCGTATATCCCAGCAGCTCGCGGAACACATCATGTGCACAGATGACCTGTTGTTACAATGCCTGATGGATGCAACCGATCCGAAAATTTTCCTGCTTGTAGAGGAAAAGCTGACAGTGGTTGACGAAATCGAAACAATCAGCAGGAACCTCATCCAAGATGTCGACGCTCAGAGAGCAAAACTGCTGAATAGCGGCCCGGGGCCATTGATTCTATCTGTGTCAACTATACACAGCAATACATAAGCATATACACATATTATATACACAATACAATATAAATAACGCAAATACTATCATGAATAAATAAATTACCCGTGATATTCGGATCACTGGCGGAAAGACAGTATGAACTTATGAATTAGTAAACTAGGTGTACATAATCTAGACCTTAAAGCTAATAACCCATATGGTACAATGTAGGCATTCTGTTGCGGTGTAAATGTAAATAAATGGTGAAGGGCTAAACCCA
>JBEVXV010000082.1:0-4514 GCA_040505915.1 Sedimenticola sp.
GAATTGGGGTTATAAGGCCATCCATTTTTTATTGCACTGAATATTTACAGTGAAAATATTAATTTTCTTTATTCACCATATATCAATCATTCAACCCTTTAATAAAACTCTGTAGAGAAAATATTGTATGCTTGTTTTAAACAAAAAAATTCTCCTCTAAGATCTAATTTGGAAGCAAGTGGAATTGTCTTCACATAAGACAATTCAACTTCGCTGCCAAAGTATGTTTATTAATCAAAATCAGAACACATTCCTACTTGAGAGGTCTAAGAATTATTGAAATGTAATTATTAACTAGAACTACTGTTATTTTCTGGTAATTTGATACGCGTATTTTCGACAATTACGCATATAAAGGGTGAATTATATTCAACAAGAAGTACTTTTCCATAAAATATAGCCATTTTCAACAGAGTTTTAACACAGGCTAGTAATCGGCAGATTCGGTATCTTGCATCGTGCCAGTTCAACACAAAAATTATCATACAAACCATTGTTTACATTCAGCATGTCGTACCTTGTTAAAAAGTTCAGCTATCCTGCTTTTACTAGTCATATGCCGATTTGCCTCATACAGCAAACAGCAAACAACTGTTTATTAATCAGCAATTTCTGACACGCTGTGTTATTTCTGTACTCTTCAGCCATATTGTCTTTCTTTCTTTTCTTCTGTATTGTCTTTCCAATATTTGGAACACCAAGCACTTTTCTGTATGTCGTCTAGCACTTGTAAAAACACGGTAAAACTGGTTCGTGTATTAGTAGAGATCCTCCACCCATGCTTCAAATGATAAAACTATCTACACACATAGTACCATAGACGAATATGTACAGTTGAGTTTGTTATAGGCAGATGCAGCATCTCAGCACGTCATTAGATTCTAGTTGCAGAGGTTTAGATACCATATAGTTACTGCAGCACCAAAGTTCGTTGTATGTGGAGCTTGTGGCACAGTTCAGTAGACATTCTTGTTACGGCGTTAATATCTTCAGCTTTAGTTATGACGCTCTTAAAGCTGGTACAGTCAATGATAAGTTTTGTGATTTCTTGTTTGTCATAGAAGAGTTCCTTGTATTTAAGGGAGCCAACGATGGATATAACCAGCTGCTTCAGTTTGGCAAAACCCTCCTTACGTATGTGATACAACACTGGACACGTGGTTATCATGTGGACCAGGTCTTCACTTTCCATGGCGCATGATCTGCAGAGTGGATCTTCGGTGAGTTGATTAAATCTATGCTTTGTGGCTTGTAGGATGTAGGTGCCGGTTAGCATGCGACACTTGGTGATTCCCCTTTTCACGTCGATCACTGACGACTGTAGAGATTGCCAAACTGGATGAGTGGATCCTATTTGAAGATTTGCCTTTGCCAGGTATTTTAGTGATGATTTGTCGGCAATATCTGCATTTAACTGTTTCGTCCAGAAGGTGTTCACGGCTTGTTTAACTTGCTGTTTCCATTGGAGTTTAGAGACGAGGCACTCTTTCATAGAGGCTATATTTGGCAGCCCATATTTGAGCAGAACATCTGACACTCTGCTATAGAAACTAAGCGGGTTATCAAGGTTTATTGCTATTTGCCTTTCAGTCAGTGTTTGCATACAATCATTTTCACTCTTTAGGATGTTGTAGATAAAACTCAGCTGACGTTTATGGATTTCTGCTTCTATTGGCAACGCGCCTAACAGAAGATACACTGCTCCCGATGCAGTTCTATCAGGGAGTGATTGTATTCTACGGAGAACTTTAATGTGGAATCTTGAGAGAAATAAGGTTTGCGTAACAGTTAATGGGAGTACTTCCAGCCCAAATAATAGCCGTGGTAAGACGTAGCACTGATACAGCTTGAGCGAAACTGCAGGGTTTAGCCCATTTGATCCATGGAAACCGGTGTTAATGAGTGAGTACATGGTTCTTCTTGCTAGGCTAACACGCTCATCAATGTTGACTTCATTTTCTTTGCTTTCAGATCGAAAAAGCCCAAGGTGGGTTGTTCTATTACTAGGTGTAATTTCAATTGGTCCAAGTGTCCATTTTAGGTCGGATTTTGTATAGCGAGAGGTTTTGTTTACGACCACAGCATTTGTCTTTGTCGGATGTAATGTTACACGGTTTTGGCTGGCATGTCGTGTTGCAACATGTAACATGTTTTGTAATTCCTCGACACTTTCCGATAGGAGACACACGTCATCTGCGACGGTCGGACACCCTATAAATGTGTTGCCGATGGATAACCCAAGTTTATGATGTTTTAGCTCTACTAGTAGACCGTCGATGTAAGTCTTGTATAGAAATGTTGAAAGCACACCGCCCTGCCGAACACCCTGGAAGATTGTATAACTTGGGCCTAATTCGCCCATCCATTTAACACGCGAGGTTAGATCGGTATACATATCCTTCACTAGTGTCCACAGCGCGGGGTGCACTCCACCTTCATATAACTTATCAAGCATGATCGTATGACACACCACGTCAAATGCCTTTCGACTGTCCAAGGTGACCAGGAATAACGGCGCTTTAGTGCACATCTTAACCTCTGCTCTAGCCTCGGACACTAGAAGAGCAGCCATTAGTGGCGATAGTCCCTTTGTAAAGCCAAACTGCAGCGTAGAGTGACTAACATTAGCGGATAGCCTTGGTAGCAGTGTATATTCAAACAGCTTGCTAAGTATAGGTGTAACTGTGATCCCTCTGTAGTTGTCCAAGTTAGAAGCTTCCTTTCCTTTCTTAAGGACGGGGGTAACGATCCCTACCTTAAAGTCTTCTGGTACATGTTTACTTTCAATAATCTGGTTAAATATGGTTGTTATATATGGTAATAGAATGTTTTTACTTGCTTTCAGTTGCTCAGATACCAGTCCAAATTCATCAGGCGCTTTTCCTGTGTTTAGCTGATCAATTGCCGATTTTACCTCAGATTCTACTATAGGATTCTGCACCGACTGCTCATTGTCACATATTTCAGTAATAAGCCTCTCTCTTATGTTTGTTAACTCCAGAAAGTCCGAGTCATACCCTTCATCCTTCGGAACTGATAGGTCTTCAAAATAGTTTGAGAAGCATCGTAGTTGGCCATTCGCGGAGTAAAAATCTTCGCCATTTACTTGTATGCTGGTAGTGCGCGTATTTCTGCTACCTTTGTTACGGTTGATCAGCCGATAGAATAATTCAGTTGATGGGTTGGCCATGATTTCTGAGTAGAAGTTTTGACGGTCCATGTATCGTTCCTGTCTTATCTGCCTGCGGAGTTGCCTTTGTGCATTCACTTTTTCAGCTCGGAGATAATTATTTTGTTTACCACCCTTAGCCCACAGTCTATTCTTGGATTTACATTGTTTCAGTAGTTTTAATACTTTAGGGGAAGCCCTCCATGACGGTCCTTTCATTTTAATCAGCTTCGCTGGGACTGCTTTTTTGGTTGCTTTCGTTAGAGCATTATTTATGCGTTTAATGTTTTCATCTGCAGTGCACGACGGTATTATCTGTTCATCATCTAGTTCATGGGCCAGCTCAGACTCAAAGCGTGTTTGGTTGATGAGGTTCCACTGGTACTTCCATACAGGCTTTCCACGTTTGTTAGGAATGTTGGATACTTGTGTAGTATCAATGAAAGTGTTAATCTTGGCCGATAGAGCATGGTGACTTGAGAGGTTAAGTCCGGCACCTTCATTTATAACGCTATCTGATACCAAACTGGCGTCACTGCTGATGACATAGTCAATTTGGGAGCTAGATGCCCCTGAGTGATGTACAAAAGTTGGCTCATCCGATCTCAGAGTGTTAACTAGTCCATGCTCAGTAACGAACTGTGACAACACTACATCGTGTTTATTATAAGCTCTTGGTTGAAGTAATGTTCCATTAAAATCACCCGCCATTATCACCTGATGTGTAGCAGAATATTTGAATAAAATATCGTGTAAAATATCGAGACATTCACGATAGTCAGAGTAGGAGTCTGATGTTGCGTAATTGGTTGGCATATATACACATATAATAAGTAGCTTGCATGCGGCGTTCAGCTCGATTGCGATCACTCGTTCGTTTCCACAGTCCAGTTTGTTTACTTTACTAGACCATTCTTTCGGCCAGGCGATAGCGACTCCCCCTTTTCCCCGTGGTAGCCTATCTCCCGTTATGTTATCATATGTATCACAACATCGTGTGTATAAAACTTTGTCTGGCAGAATATGTTCAAGTTCATGCTTCTGACATTCAAACTGCCAATGTTCCTGTAGACACACTAAGTCATGGTTTTCATTTAAGTCTTTTAAGAATAAAATGTTAGATTTGGCCCCTTCAATGTTTGATGTGGCAATGTTTACAGTCTTGTTACCATTTCCTCGTGGAGTATCGAGTCCGGGGGTTTTTGCCTCCTCGGGGGGATGGCCAAAAAATGAACCGCAGATTGTTTGGTATAGTCACTCTTTGCCAATTCCGGTGTGTGTAGAGGTGTCGGCTGCTCATTCCCAGCGAGACCCGCAGTATCACCATCAGCCTTGTGTGGGTCAA
>JBEVXV010000083.1:0-3983 GCA_040505915.1 Sedimenticola sp.
GAGGTGATCACACCGGAACTGCTGGCGATCGAGTCCGGTGGCGTCGCCGCGCCACAGACCACCACCAGCAACGGCAACCTCTCCCTCGAAGCGTACTTCCGTCAGTTTGTGCTTGAACACCAGGATGGTATGACCGAAACGGAACTGGCCAAACAGCTGGGGATCAGCCGCAAGGCGCTGTGGGAACGCAGGCAACGGTTCGGTATTCCGCGACAGAAGAAATAATCAAGGGTATTCGTAACTATTCAGCTCACCCCTGAAATTCGCAGTTTCTGAGTTTTAAAAAAACATTTGCACACATAAACTCGCGTTTTGTGCCTTTTTATCTTTAAACCGGCTCTGTATCAAAATCCTGAAAACCACAGTTATGGTGGAACAGAGGTGTTGTAGGAGCGAACTTGTTCGCGATGGACTAAGAAACGTGCTCTTCACAAACAAGTTCGCTCCTACAGCCTACTTCAGCATTATTGTATAGAGCCGATTTTATTCATTACTATCGCTCACGCCCTGCTTCTTGCCAGGCCTTCTGCGTGGGCGAGAGTAGATACTCCATAACCGTTCTATGGCCCAAGTGGATCTCCGCCGACGCAAGCATTCCGGGAGTGAGGTGCATCCGTTGCCCGTTAGTATCAAGATGCTGTGTATCTAAACGTACGAGTGCCTTATAGCGATATCCTGTAGACATATCAGGACTCTCTCCACTCTGGCCAGGGGGTTGGGCTCCATTATCTGTTGCATCTGCACCTACATGAACCACGGTGCCGTTGATCATCCCGTATTTCTGAAATGAGTAAGCGGCGAACTTCAGCTTAACCCGCTGGTCCACATGAACGAATCCAACATCTTCATTACGAACAAGCACTTCTGCTTGCAAAGGTTCATCCTGTGGCACCAGTGATACGAGTACTGTTCCTGGTGAGACCACTGTCCCTCGGGTGTGTGTTGCAAGATCTTTCACTATGCCGTTTTGTGGCGCACGTAGCACCAGCCGATCTGATCTGTGCCCAACCTTTTCCAGCTCTTCACGCAATCTGAAAGCTTGTGACTCAGTTTCAATCCGCTCATTCTGTAGTTCACTGCGATAACTTGATGTGATTCGGGAAAGCTTTTTTTCACTCGCCGTCCTGGTTGATCTTAAACTGGTGAGGTTATCCAGCAAGCCCAGGAGAAGATCAGGAAGCGGGTACTCCGTCTGTTCGTTCGGCGTGGACTGCTCACGACGGATGACGCAGAACAGATGCAAACCTGGCGGAACGGAGGTGGTTTCTCCCTCAACGCCGAGGTAAGAATCGAAGCGACAGACCGCCAAGGACTGGAGCGGCTGTTCCGCTACTGTGCCCGGCCGATCTTTGCAGGAGATCGGCTGCGTTGGCAGGAGGGGGATGAGATGCTCATCTACCAACTGCCCAAGCCGCGCCATGACGGCCAGACCCTGTTGCGGCTGACACCCGCAGAATTTCTTGACCGGATCGCCATCTTGATACCGCCACCCCGGCGGCACCGGCACCGCTACCACGGGGTGTTGGCACCCAATGCGCCACTGCGAAAACAGGTGACGGAGAGGGCAGGGTTGCCGGTCACAGGTGAAAGGGTGGTGAGTGGGACGAAGAGAACCGTTACGGAAGGGGGTGGTGAGCCGGAGCCAGCGCTGCCGACCGGATGCATGATGACCTCGATCTGGTCCATGCTGCTGGCCCGGATCTATGGGATCAATCCGTTGGTCTGCTCGAGGTGCGGTGGTGAAATGAGGATCATCGCCTTTGTTACTGAGCGGGAACCGATTGGGCGAATACTGCTGCATATCGGTGAGCCGGATGGTGCGCCGGTGATCACTCCCGCCCGTGGCCCACCCGATTTCTGTCTGGAGCTGGATCAGAGTCTGGCGTGGCCTGATGACGGAGCAGATCAGGTTCCAGAATTCGAGTATGACCAGACGGTGAGCTGGTAACCGGCTTATCCATCATGAGTATACAAAATCTACAGGTCACTTTCGGACCTGTAGGGTACCTCTTGTGCTGCTTATCCCCGTCGACAGGGCATAGAGGCGTCCAGGCCGCTGACTTTGGTGTCTGTTAGGTGTATCCACGGTATGACGATCACCAGAATGCGGTTTTTTTAGGGGATCAATACCATGTCGATAGCCAGGGAATTGATTGACTTTATGGGTTGAAATTCCTATCCTTTCGATTGCAGCGAAAACGGTGAATTTACCAAGATGTAAGAGCAATCGACTCCGACTCCTGTACTTTTACACTGACACTGATTTCTCAAAAGTATGACCCTAAGAAAAAAATCCGCCAATAAGAGCCTCTAAGGGCTCGCGAAACAATAACCCCCTGTTTTGGAACGCCTATCCATCCCGTTTGACTGCGTTGTGACAACTTGAAATATATCGATATTCCTGCGTTTTCACGCCTTGTCAGACGGGCACCTCGACGCTCCAAAATCAGGTACTTATTATTTAGTGAGCCCTAAGTAAGCGTATTTAGTAAGCTGTCACCGTAATTTCACCGTAATTCTAACGGATCAACCTTTCAAGAAGCATATCCTGTAGTTCCCGTCTGCCATCCAGCACAGCTAATACAATTACCGTTGAACCTTCAATTCTATAGATGATCCGCCAAGGATTTAAAATGATCTCACGGTGGGTGTGGACACCTACGGCTCTGATTTCAGGAACTACTCTTCCGCGCTCAGGGAAGGTTGCAAGCGCTTCAGCCTTGTCTTGAAGTCGATGCAAAATTTGTTTGGCTTGAGTGCGGTTTTCTATAGCGATAAAACGAATAATACCCCTCAGATCGAAGCGTGCGGTCGCAGTCCACTTAACTCTGAAGACATTATTTCTCATTGAATATCGGTTTCAAGTTCTGAGAAGACCTCCTTATGATCAAAAAGCCGGTCGCTCTCGACATCCGCCTCTCCTTGAGCAATTAGCTTGAGCATCAGTAATGCTTGCTGATGTTTTTTGTAAGTATCAACATCCTGCACCACCGCCGTTGCCGAGCCGTTTTGGGTCAGTACAAGCGATGCCCCCGACGTATGTATGTCATGTAGCATCTGTGTGGCTGAGGATTTGAATTTGGTGAGGCTGACAATTTGCTCGCTCATTGGTTGCTCCAATTGAATTCAAACCGAATTCGATCTTATCATACCACGTTGCGTCGTTGCCATAGAGTGATGAGTTTATGGCGACTGGCTGCTACTTGGTCACCGAAAGACCTTCTCTACCACCAAAAATGGGGTTCTAACAATCCAGTTTTTCATGTTAGATCCTACCAATGATCATCGAGGGTAATCGGTAAAGAGTCATTAAAGCCACCCCCATGGCGATATGGGTTCGGAAGGCATCCAGTGCACCAAGATTCCCCAGGACACCATAGTAGTTCATGGCCCCGGTAATGACCTGCACGATCCTTGTTCCCTGGTCTGCTACCGGTATATGCCGGTTCTTCTTTAGCCAGTGCCGGATCTCTTTGAGTTTAGTCCTCTGCCGGGCTAAACAATAAAAAGAAAAGTAGAAATGACTTAACAAAGGAGTATATCGCCAGAGCTCATTTAAATTTATTTGTCACAAATACTTCAGTAGAAGTAGTACCAGCTAAAAATGTATGGGATCTCTATAGATTGCGGTGGCAAATAGAATTAACCTTTAAGATATGGAAATCCATTTGTGATATAGAGAAAGTAAAAAAAGTAAAGAAACACAGATTAGAGTGTTACATCTACGCAAAATTGATATTAATTATTCTGTGCTGGAAAATCGTATGGGGCGCTGCAAGGCATTTATTTAGTTGCGAAAAAAAGGCACTGAGCTTTTACAAATCTTTCAAAACGCTAATAAATATAAAGCTTGGTGAAGTGCGGGATACTTTTTTGAGAGGTAAAGGACGAATAAAAGATTTGTAACTATTCAGGTACCAATCCATTTCAAAAAAACAAAGAAAGTGCTTGACACCCTTTTGGTGTAAAAGTGTAAAAAAACA
>JBEVXV010000084.1:0-4418 GCA_040505915.1 Sedimenticola sp.
CCATTCAACCAAGCCATCCTGGCTGAAATTATCTGTTTACTCTACAGATGGCATTGTTTTAGTGGTGTTAGTGATGGGTGTCCTCTCTTTCTTTTGTTTTAGTGGTGTTAGTGATGGGTGTCCTCTCTTTCGTGAGATACCAATCCCTCACCGGATACTCCACCCCCTTCTTGCGAGTAATCCGGCAGATAACGATGCTCTATTGGTAGCTTCCACACACGCAAGCTATACCTCAACTCCAGTAACCACTCTATCTCTCATTACTGCCTGCTTGATATACCTGCAACAAGGCCTGTACCTGTTAAACACTGCGCATATGAAGGGTCAGTTAATCTGAGTACAGGTGGGTCTGTTTTCTTTAGCGGTGAGGCTAAACAGCTCGGGCAACGATTCTTCAAAGGAATGGGGGAATCGAGGGTGCTCTATAGCACTTAGTTTTCACGACTCCATCAACCGCCAACTCCACCCGCTCTTACCGCTGGTATGAGCCCTCTTGCATCAATTTCAATAATTGCCTCTCATACTTCCCATTTCACTTCATTTTTGACCACAGAACCATTCAACCAAGCCATCCTGGCTGAAATTATCTGTTTACTCTACAGATGGCATTGTTTTAGTGGTGTTAGTGATGGGTGTCCTCTCTTTTTTGTTTTAGTGGTGTTAGTGATGGGTGTCCTCTCTTTTCTTCGCAATATAGTCAGGATATCCAGTAAATAATATCACCCCATATTTCCTACCCCCCCCGAAATAGCGCAAACCTACCAAACTCTACTTGAGCAGGACTCCATCGCTTCCGAGCACCACAAACCCTAAATTATTAATCTGGAATCTGTAGTTGGACGGCGTGAAGTGTGCAATTCATGCCTGAGACAATGGAACAGATGAGGTGAGGGTGTGGTCTTCTATATGTATAGGCCATAGGAGAGAGAGGCAATGAGTGCGATAAGGGGAAATAAATTATTTCTATTGGCGCTGACTGCTATTTCAGCATCGCTACTCTATAGCGGTTGCTTTGCCGGAAATTATGGGGGGTTTCAGTTTGGAGAGGAGGCTCCTTTGATACCGGTGAGTGAAATCTACTCCGGTGGCCCACCAAAGGATGGTATTCCTGCTATAGATAAACCCAGATTTCATCCCGCTGATGAGGAGAGAGAGCGCACTGATGATGCGCGAGTCCTTGGGTTGGTACAAAACGGTATTGCCAAGGCCTATCCCATTGCAATTATGAATTGGCATGAGATTGTCAATGATCGTTTTGGTGATCAACAGGTGGTGGTCACTTTCTGTCCGCTTTGCGGTAGTGGCGTCGCTTACCAGGCCACTCATGGTGGCCAGAGACTCAGCTTCGGGGTCTCAGGGCTTCTCTATAACAGTGATGTACTGCTGTACGACAGGCAGACCGAATCACTCTGGTCTCAGATCCTCTCTCAAGCGGTGACGGGTCCCATGCGCGGCACCAAGCTGAAGATGTTGCCCCTGACACATACCAGCTGGTTAGATTGGAAGCTGCGGCACCCGGATACACAGGTGCTGTCACGGCCGACCGGCTTCAAGAGGGACTACTCCCGCAACCCCTACGCAGGCTATGAGAATGAAGCAGGTATCTATTTTCCGGTGAAGCATAAAAGTGGACGCTATCATCCAAAGGAGCGGGTGCTGGGACTAGAGGTCGATGGCCACTACAAAGCATATCCCTTTGCCGAGTTGAGTCGTACTGAGGGTGATATAGAGGATCATTTTATCGGCAAGCAATTCTCCATTCAATACGATGACGAACACCGGAGTGGGCGTGTTTTTCGTAGTGATGGCGTTGAGGTCCCTACTATCACTTCATTCTGGTTTGCATGGTATGCTTTTCATCCTGAGACTGAAGTGTACACGGCAGATTAAACAAGGAGCGTGGATGAAAACCATCGGTTTACTAGGCGGCATGAGTTGGGAATCCACCGCCGGTTACTACCGGCAGATCAACGAAGGCGTCAAGGCGAGGCTCGGTGGTCTCCATTCGGGAAAAATAGTTCTCAACAGTGTGGATTTTGCCGAGATGGAAGCGTTACAGCACCGGGGTGAGTGGCCGCGTATTGGCGAACTGCTGGCAGATGCGGCGCGCAGTGTTGAGGCCGGTGGTGCCGATTTCTTGCTGATATGTACCAATACTATGCATAAGGTGGCGGAGGAGGTGGCTACGGCTATCGATATTCCCCTACTTCACATTGCTGATGCCACCGCTGAGACGATCTTACGTAAGGGTGTCAAAAAGGTGGGGCTACTGGGTACCCGTTTCACCATGGAGCAGTCATTCTACAGTGGGCGTCTGAGTGAACATTACGGTATTGAGGTGGTGACACCCAGTCAGATAGAGCGTGAGCGGGTACACAACATCATCTACCAGGAACTCTGCCGGGGAGAGATCAACGCAGAGTCACGGGAGATCTATCTGCACATCATAGACAACCTGTCTCAGAGGGGGGCGGAGGCGGTGATTCTAGGTTGTACTGAGATAGGACTGCTGGTAAAACCCGAGGATACCGATGTTACTCTCTTCGACACCACAGAGATACATGCTCAGAGTGCGGTTAAAATGGCGCTGGCATGAGAGATTTCAGCTATACCTACTTTGGGGGTGTTTTTACCAGGAGCCGAGCATATTTTATGCCGTACTTCCCTGTAGGAGCGCTTTCTCGAAGCGCGATGGATAGTTGCACCAGGGTGGTTGTTTCATCGCGGTCCGAGAGACCGCTCCTACAATAAGATCGGGGCCCGGTACTAAATAGTTACACTACTTATTTGATTAAAGTGGCTTAAGTGCTGTTGATTCCAGGCAGGAGCTACTGCCAGAAGAGTAGGGCGTGTGCTACGTTCATCGCGGCGGGATGCCTCTCCTGCAGGGTGGCTGTAGTCTCTCTTTTGTAGGTGCCCCGCCCCCAAATTCCGAAACTGCATAGAACCATCGTTTTGTAGGCAACCTAGTTGAATAAAGATGACCCGAACAATTCTTGACTGCGCACCACAGACTTTGTGGCGACACTTCTACCATCTCACCCGTATTCCCCGGCCTTCACACCACGAAGCCCAGGTTCAGGCATTTCTGCAGGCGTTTGGTGAAAACCTTGGGTTGGAGACCCTGGTTGATGAAAACGGCAACATCATTATCCGCAAACCGGCAACACCGGGAATGGAGAGTAGACCGGGTGTAATTCTCCAAGGGCATCTGGATATGGTGCCCCAGGCTAATGCCGGCTCTCAACATGACTTTACACAGGATCCCATTGAGCTCTGTTTTGATGGTGATTGGCTGACTGCGAAAGAGACCACCCTCGGTGCCGATAACGGCATTGGGGTTGCCGCCGCCATGGCGGTACTGGAGTCGAAGGAGATAGTTCACGGGCCGATTGAGGGGCTGTTTACCAGCAATGAAGAGGACGGCATGACTGGGGCCTTCGGCCTCAGGGCGGGCCTGTTGCAGGGAGAGATCCTGATTAACATGGATTCTGAAGACGAGGGGGTGCTGTTTATCGGTTGTGCGGGGGGTATCGATGCCACCAGCCAGCTGCCCTATGTAGAAGAAGAGGTGGTGGGTGATGTCTGTGCCTTCAAGTTATATCTCACCGGACTCAAAGGTGGGCATTCAGGGGTGGATATCCATCGAGGTCGCGGTAATGCTAACAAACTGCTGTTTCGGTTGCTTCGGCAGGGCATGCTCAAGTATGGATTGCGGCTCTGCTCGGTTAATGGGGGCTCTCTGCGCAACGCTATTCCAAGGGAAGCGTTTGCCTGGATTACTCTGCCGCAGACTCAGGTTGATAACTTCAGTGCTTATCTTATGGACCAGCAGGAGATTATCAGTAACGAGCTGGCTCATGCGGACCCTGCTGTCAGCGTAGCTCTGGTACCTGTAGAGACTCCACCCTCCTGGCTTGGAATGCAGTTGGAGGCGCGATTGATCAATCTGGTCTGTGCTGCTCCCCATGGTGTGATAAGGATGAGTGATGAGATGCCGGGCCTTGTGGAGACCTCCATCAACCTGGCAATTGTCCGCTCTGAAAAAGGTGTTGTCGAAGTCCAGAGTCTAATCCGCAGCTCGGTCGATTCAGCGCGTGATGATCTCTGCTCCACTACGGATGCGCTGTTCTCTCTTGCCGGCGCTGAAACCGGGTTTGGTGGGGCCTATCCTGGGTTGAAACCCAATATGGCATCGGCTGCGCTATCTATCATGCAGGAAGCGTATCAGGAACTGTTCGACACAGAAGTAAAAATCAGTGCCATCCACGCCGGGTTGGAGTGCGGTATTTTGGGCGGTAATTACCCCCATCTCGATATGATCTCCTTCGGTCCTACTATCCGTTTCCCGCATTCGCCAGATGAACGTGTCGATATTCCGTCGGTCAAGAAGTTCTGGGATCTGCTGACTGTGGTAG
>JBEVXV010000085.1:0-3873 GCA_040505915.1 Sedimenticola sp.
CTACATACGTACCTTCCAATGGATGGCCAAATCTCGCAAGAAAAGCAGCATTTTTTACGGATCCCAAGCCTCCAAGGAAAACCTCCAGAACCAATTCTTCAGGAACCTGCGCTATCGGAAGTGACTCGCCTGTAGAAATATCAACCATAAACATAGAAGGGGTGAAGGGAAATACCGCGTTCCTTATCAACCTGGCCCGTCAACAACAAATTATCTGTCTCCAAGAAACCTGGGTTTGGTCATTTGAAGCCAACACAATTGCAAATATCATCCCCAACTACGAGTCATCTACTAGATGTGAAGATCTCAACGAGAACATCTCAAACTTCCAAGCTCCGAGAGGAAAGGCTGGGATTGCCATCGTATGGCCTAAAGAGTGGTCCGGTAGCATCAAGTGTCTACAAGGGGGAAATGAAAGAATCCAGGCTATTGAGCTACGCCTCCAACATGAAGCCATATGTATCATCAATGCATACCTACCCACGTTGAATCTACCCACATCAAAGGAAGTATACACGGAGCATCTCGATATTCTTCACAACTTCATCGCAACCTACACTGATACCCATAGAATTATCCTATGCGGCGATCTTAACGGGTCACTACTGGTCTCGCGCACCAATCCACATGATGTCCTCCTGAAGGAATTCGTACGGGAACATCGCCTCGTATGCAGAGCAGGAGACAAGCCGACATACTATGGTCACAGTGGGTGCACGTCCCAGATCGACTACATCCTAACAACCGAGGACAGCTGTCTTCCGGATATCACAATTACGGATCCACACCCTACAAATCTATCCACGCATGTTGTCGTCACAGCGAAGCTGGAAGTCTCTCAGTCGGACCTGAAGATTAAGGCTAGAAAACCAAAACAGCCAACGTCAGTACGGAAATTCCACTGGGATAAGATGGACGAACCCCTCTATCAACAAACCCTGCAGACCCTCCTAGCTGAATGTAACTTCGAAGTAAACACAGACAACTACATAACTCTCCTAACTAGCATCTTGAGTGAAGCGGCGGAAAAAGCAGTACCACGCAAGCAGGTCAAACTCAAAGGCCCAAATTTCAAGTTGTCGCCTGCCGTCAGAGTATTGGAGCGGCAGAGCAAGATAGCCCACTTCAAATGGAAGGATGCCGGATGCCCCTCTGTGGACCACCCCTTGTCAATACAACGGAAACTCGCAAACTACACACTGAGGAAGCAGTCCAGGAAGGAATTTGCCTGTGACAAGGACAACCTCTTCAATGAGATTATGGAACACCCAACTAACAAGCACTTCTATAAGTTGATCAGAAGAACCCAGTCTACAACGGGTACCCCTGCATCCTGTATGATAGTAAATGGGGAGGAAACAACAGACCTTCCGGCTCAGCGGTCCTGCTTCGCAGCATACTTCGAGGATCTCGCCGTCCCAAAAAACCATGACGACTTCAATGAAGACTTCCTGAATCTAGCTGAAGTACAGGTGGACCTAATCCAACAGATTATAGATCTCCAGGAGGAGGCTGATGTCAGGATCTCCGAGGAAGAAGTTGAGACTGCCATAGCTGCACTGAATACTGGTAAAGCCCAAGATGAGTCGAATCTGGCCGCCGAACACCTGAAACATGCAGGAAACACTATCGTAACAACCCTCGCCACCCTCTTCAACAAAATCGTGAATGACGGATTGGTACCACAAATCTTCAAGTCAGGGACCATAAGACCTATCCACAAGAAAGGAAAAGACCCCTCTAGTGTAGGAAGCTATCGTGGAATTACTATCACCTCCGTCCTATGCAAGGTATTCGAGGTTGTGCTACTCAAGCGGATGGTGGGACTAAATGAAGACCAGTCGGAGATGCAGTTCGGGTTCACGAAAGGACTCTCCCCCACCATGGCCTCCCTCCTGCTGTCAGAAGCCGTCATCGATGCCAGGAACAACCGGGAACCCCTATACATCGCCACACTCGACAGTCAGAAGGCGTTCGACGTTGTACATCATCAGATCCTACTGGCAAAGTTATACCACCAAGGAGTAACGGGACGCATGTGGTCAGCAATTAGGTCCATGTACACCGGTCTCACTGGGAGGGTCAAATGGTTTTCAGATGTCAGTGACGGTTTCGACATTCTACAGGGCGTGCGACAGGGAGGTATCCTCTCAACCCACTTCTACAAGACATACATCAACAGCCTACTTCTGGACATCGAATCACGTCGCCTGGGAAAACATATAGGAACCACCTTCATGGGATGTCCAACCTGCGCTGACGACGTCCTTCTGATGACCAATGATTCAGCAGAGCTTCAATCAATGCTGGACCTGGCCGACTCATATTCGAGAGATCACCGATATCAGATACATCCACTGAAGAGTTCTGTTGTCCGCAGAGTCACTACCAGTAGCTGGCAAAGGAAGGAGCTCATCTCTGACTGGGCCATGGGAAATACAGAAATAACAGTACAGAAGCAAGCTACTCACCTTGGCCTAACCAGAACAGCACAGAATGAATCCTCTCTCAACATCGAGGAAAGGATTAAACTGGCGAGGAGGACTCTCTACGCTCTCATGAGAACCGGCGTCCATGGAACGAATGGCATAAACCCAAAGACGTCTTACAAGATATACCAGACATACGTTATCCCTCGTCTCCTATACAGCACTGAAACCCTTACACTTACCATAACACAGATACAACAATTTGAGAGGTTTCACACCAAAACCCTTAAAAACTTACAATCACTACCTCTACGCACCTCCACCTCAGCAGTTCTGCTACTCATTGGGGCCCTGCCTGCTGAGGCCGAGATACATAGAAGACAGCTGAGTCTTATCCATGCTATAGTACATGCCAACAATCTGAAATTGAAAAACTTAATGGAGCGTCAACTTATACTGAAGTATAAAAACAGTTTCTTCACAAACGTTGTAATCACATTGAAGAAGTACGGTCTACCTGCGATCTCAGAAATTGTCCACTTCGCGAAACACAAATGGAAATCTACAACAAAGATAGCAATCGAAGCATTCTGGACTGAGGCACTCACAAACGACGCCGAAAACCGTACGACACTTGGATACTGTAACATCTCCAACCTGCGCATAGGACAAACACATCCAGTGTGGAATACAGTGAAATCCAACACACGCGACGTCAAACGAGGGATCACGAAAGCCAGAATGCTTACCGGTACCTATCTCCTTCAAACCAACAAGTCCAGATTCAACAAGTACGAGGTGGATGAGACATGTCCGCTCTGCAGACTAGAACCAGAAGACCGGCGACACATGCTCACTCGGTGCCCGGCGCTCGTCAAATCACGAACCTCACTACTCCAGGAGCTACAACACACGGTTATCAGCAAATGTGGTCCCGATACATGGAGTCAACTGACAACAAGACACAGACTGACGTCGCTGATTATAGACTGTACAAGTCTGGTAAACAAACAACTGATTCCTGATGATCGGGATCTCCTCGTGGCTGTGGAAGAACTCTCCAGGAAGCTGTGTCAAAAACTTCACGTCAGACGCCTGAACGAACTACGAAAACTAAATAACAAATAAATAATTATATAAACTATGATGGCTGTCCCCTAACCGCTCTCAGACCTGTATATATTGCAGAATTGTTAAATTAACACCCAACTAATTACTAATTACTAAACAACGACTACCGGAATCTACCGAAACCGGGTGCACCATACACAACTGGTGGGATCTACTACGAAAAGAAAGAAAGGGGGCCCCCCTTCAAAAATCCCGACCAATTTTTGTATTATTTTTTTTACGAAATAATGATCAAGTGCTATGAAAAAATGTATTATATGGCCTGTTATGATCTTCAAATATATGAAAAAAAAATGCAGTAGAATGCAGGAAA
>JBEVXV010000086.1:0-2678 GCA_040505915.1 Sedimenticola sp.
CGGAAGAGTACGGTTCTCATCCCACCACCTTTGAAGCACCGGCTGACGGCACCATTCGCGTCACCGACTCCAACGGCAACACCATCCACGAACACAGTGTGGAAGAGGGTGATATCTGGCGCATGGTGATGGTCAAAGATGCACCGATCCAGGATTGGGTGAAACTGGCCGTAACCCGTGCCAGAGCCACCGGCTGGCCTGCAATCATCTGGTTGGACCCAGATCGTGCTCACCACATCGAGCTGAAGAAAAAAGTAGACCTCTATCTACAGGACCACGACACCAGCGGCCTGGATATTCGCATCATGTCCGTCTACGATGCAGCCAAGCTCTCCATCGAGAGAATCCGCGCCGGAGAAGACACCATCTCCGTCACCGGCAACGTACTGCGTGATTACAACACCGATCTCTACCCCATCCTCGAAGTGGGCACCAGCGCCAAGATGCTCTCCATCGTACCGCTGATGAATGGCGGTGGCCTGTTTGAGACCGGTGCTGGCGGTTCTGCACCCAAGCACGTTCAGCAGATTCTGAAAGAGAACCACCTGCGTTGGGATTCACTGGGTGAGTTCCTGGCGCTGGTACCGTCACTGGAGCACCTGAGCAACCTGACCGGCAACGCACAGGCGCAGATCATGGCCGACACCCTGGACGAAGCCACCGGCAACCTGCTGAACAACGACAAGTCACCCAAACGCAAGTGTGGCGAGTTGGACAACCGTGGCAGCCACTTCTACCTGGCCATGTACTGGGCCCAGGCACTGGCAGCACAGAGCAAGGATGCAGGTCTACAAGAGCGTTTCGCCAAACTGGCTAAAGAGCTTGAAGCCAACGAAGCGAAAATCGTTGAAGAGATGCTTGCTGTCCAGGGCGTACCCGCCGACATCGGTGGTTACTACCGTTCAGATGTAGAGAAAGTGACCGCTGTGATGCGTCCCAGCGCCACCTTCAACGCCATCATCGACAACGCGTGAGACACTGTGCCTTAAGCTAACCGCTTAAAACGCAGAAAAAAGGCGTACCCCAAAAAGGGTACGCCTTTTTTATCACCCCCCACTTCCCCCTGTAGGAACGGTTTCTCGAACCGCGAAAGAACTACCTCCGAGCACCAAAAGCCCCGCACACCAAGCATTAACCGATACATCACCTCCCATGAATTGCCCCAAAAACCTTGCTTTAACTATCTAAATGCTTTAAAAATGAAGTATCTTCTCCTCCAAACCAGCCTTAAGGGATGCCTGCTTACATGGAATCGAAGGAAGCGATTGAGCTAGTCGATAAAACCCATCTTAGCTCGGATGGTGTTGCCCATGATCTATTACAGCAAAATCTCCTTGATAGATAGGGGAGTGATTGACTATGGAAACAAAGGAGAACCTAGGTGGAACAAATGCAATATTATTCCGTTATCCGTGCGTGTCGAGTAACACCAATACATGTGCGTGTCGTATAATCAGCTGTTAAAACCAAATAGAGAAAGAGCAAGTGGTTGATTGGAAAATATCGGCTGGAACTATATTAGGAGTATTATTATCGGTGCTTCTTGCTCATCGTTTGTCAAAACGAAGGGAAGCTGAAGCCAATCTGAATGAGTCTATTAGGGAATTTGAAAACGGTCTCGTTGAGTTTATTACTGCGCTTGAGGATATTGATGCTAATCCTAATCTAATGGTTCAGGAGAGTTTTCCTGAACATGATAGAGCAGCAAGAAAGCTGCTTAACTCATTACCAAAGAAAAAAACAAACAAATTTAAGCGTAAGTGGGAAGAATACCGTAGTTTGTATGAAGAGAAAAAGGAGATGGGACTAATGGTCATGCTAGCTACAGAGGTTGATGATCTTAGTAAAGCCAATGATCAAAACTATATATATCAGCAAAACACAAAAAGGCGAATGGCCGTTCTCAAACTAATTACTGAGGCTATAGATGAACTCAAGTAAGGTTTTAACAAGTAGCTACACCGGACAAAATACTCGCTGCGCTCGCATTTTTCCGGTGAGCTAGGCGTTATGTGTAAATAAAGGAAGCGAATGGATACGCTAGTAACCTCAATAATTTTCGTTGCTGTGGTGCTTTCTGTGTACGGGGCTGCGCTGGTCTCTTACCATACAGTTCGGTCTGATTTTTTTGAGAAAAAGCAAAAAATAATAATTATCTCTATCGCATGGCTTGTGCCGGTACTCGGGCCTGCATTTATTCTCACAATACTGAGCCAGGACAAACCAAAATACTCAACTTATGTGCCACTTTTAGACTTTCTATTTCTTTGGGTGTAGTTCCTTTAAAACGACGAATATATTCAACATTGACCCTGAATACGAAAATCAGAATATAGCCTTTTCTTTGACTGCTTTTTGTGGAATGCCCAATAGCTATTAAAATCCCCGCTCGATTTAAGCGAGCGAAGTTTCAGTACGGCTTCAGCACCCGACAAACTCCAGCGAGCCCCAGTAACATCTAAGCGGTCATTAATGATGTGACGACACGCTCCCTCAATCACACCACTTGCGATTGGAAATCCATGATTTAACGCTTCGCCGTATTTCAGGCGGCATTTGTTTTTCAGCAAATAATCAGCGCACTTATCAATACCTTCTCGCTTTTCTGTATTTCTTTTCGTTGCGCTCTGACGTATACCTTTCGCTACCTGTGTACACTCTCCCCTGAGTATTTTTAC
>JBEVXV010000087.1:0-4563 GCA_040505915.1 Sedimenticola sp.
TCATCCAGACTAAACTCATATCATGATCAAAAGCTTCAAACACAAAGGACTGGAGGTGCTGTTCAGAACCGGCAGCAGTAAAAAGATTCGGAAAGACCACCAAGCCAGATGCCTGCGTCGCCTGGATGCCTTAGACACAGCGGAAGCACCCGAAGAGATGAATATTCCCGGCTTCAGATTTCACGGACTACAGGGAATACCAAAGCGCTATGCCGTATCAGTAACCGGAAACTACAGGATTACTTTTGAATGGGAAGGCACGGATGCCCACGTTGTGGATTATGAAGACTACCATTGAGAGAACAGCATCATGAGACAGAGAAAACCAACCCACCCCGGCGCAATACTGCGCGAAGATGTTTTGCCAGAACTGGGTATCAGTATCAGCGCATTTGCTGAAGGTGTACACACATCCCGCCAAACCATTCACAAGATTCTTGCGGAGAAGAAAAGCATTACCCCGGAGATGGCTTTGAAGATCGGTAAGTATGTCGGCAATGGCCCTGGCGTCTGGTTACGAATGCAACAGGCCCACGACCTTTATATAGCCGAACTGACTATTGCAGAAGAATTGAAAAATATCCACGCCTGCTGTGCTTAAACGAAACTACCGGGGAGCCTGGGAGCGGACAGCGCGGTTTTTGCGCTGCGCATAATTCCAGTAGGGGGGTGGTTAACTAGCGCCTCCTACCCCAATATGCTGTGTATTAATAATTTAACACCATAGGGCTTGAGATTATTGTTTTATTCACAATAACAGTATGTTGCATGATGATCTGCTGGCAAACCTAGTCGCACGTAACCTCCATATATTGTGTTGGGAGGCGCTAGTTAACCACCCCCTTTTCCAGTATTGAGGTGGTCAGTTGCCGACCACCGACCCTGGCTGGGTAAGCAGAACCGAACCTTTACCGGAACCCCAGCAATGGGGGGCGGGAAAGACAGCGCAGTGGGTGAGCGCCGGCATTCCATTTCTCCTTCTGCGGATTTAGAGGTTAAGATACTACTTCCTTGACAACTACCGCACCAGAAGGGTCGGTTGATGAAGAAATTCCATGCCAGACGATATCCCGGGCCTATGGGTGATCTCAGAGAGGAATCGGAATGCGATTTTTTGTCGGAACCGGTTCCCCCGGAACTGGTGGGCCAATGGAAACCCGGTGGGTCGCGCTTCATCTACGAGTTTACGGATGAAGGTACACATGCTCATTTCTTAAGTCATAGTGCGGCCGACTACGCCATAGCAACCGATGGCACGACTCTGACCTGGGCCGGTTTCGACTACCTGCGCAAGTTCAATGTCTCCACGTCGTTGCCCGGGGTGTGGGCGCGCTTGTGGCCTGACGAGGGTGTGATCGAGGAGTTTACCTTTCGCGAGGATGGCAGTTATACTGCCCATTGGACGGAGTGGAACGAGGACTACTTCGGAACCTACCAGGAAAACCATCCCGCCCCGGGGAAGCTGGCGATGCTCGAGCTCAATGCCATTGTCACGATTGCCGGAGATCAGGTCACTTTTGATCCCCCGTACACCCCGTCCCGTACCGGCCCATTCGTCCTGAATGGCGACACCCTAACCATCGACTTCGCCCAGGGCCAGGTGGTCTACCGGCGGGTTTAGCGAGAGACGATTGCTGCGTGGCCTGCACCGGCTGCACCGGCTGCACATATTTTGGTGCATCTTCACCTCAGCGCAAATTCTGTTAGAGGCGAGGGTAGTTCATGCCGTGAAGATCCCCTTCGCGACCGGCGCGGGCATTGAAGTACTAACTGGCTAATGTCCGCAGATACCCTATAGTAGACCTCAGCGATTTAAAGAAGGATGGCCGGAGCCAGTCATGTGCGGACACTGACACCACATGCAAAATGAAAGACCTGACCCTGACCCTGCTGGTTATCTACCGATCGCTTGATAAACAGATCTCCCCAGATAAGGGCATGAACTTTCCCTGCACTGCTGCATCATTTACGGTGGCCGTTAGATCACGTGGCTTCGATGTCTTGTGCCATCTCGCCTCCAGCCTACGCCTCATATGATGTTCTTGTTCATCAGCTCGCAGTTTCGCGTCCGGCTTCCTTCAGACCGGCCCTCACGGGTTGGCCCTTGCCATTCGCTAGTAGTTATCATTTAATAGGATTAATAATCGCTAAAGATAGTGACCTTCCTACAGAGGACTCTCACCTCATTAGTTCATGCCCATGCTTACACAATCAGCTGCACAGGATTCGCTCACTTCGTTCGCTCTCCTGTGAGCTGGGCGTTATGCACAATAAAGAACGTGGAGGTTCGTTGTGAAAAAAATCGTTTCACTACTTTTCGGTGCCAGCTTTCTTGTTACGAACATAGCCAGTGCAGTTCAACCGAAATGGGAACAGTGGGATGTCGCTAATTCCGTTGCCAAAGAAGGTAGTTGGTTGGTTGTACGGCAACCTGATGAAGGGTTTTGCTACATCAAACAGGGATACGATGGCTATGGAGACAAACTCGAAGTCATCGTCAAAAAGGATGAAATACCAATTCTTATTTCTCCATTTTTTCGAGGCATTGAAGGCAGCGTTACGTACTGGGTCGATGATGGGGAGGCTAGAACGATACCTGCCTCAATGGTTTTGAAGCTACCACATAGCTTGGTTCAGAAAATGAAGCGTGGCTCGTCTCTCTATATCGAGTTCAGGCCGGTCGGTTACGGGTTAAAGAAGCAACGCCTTAGTCTCTCCGGTTTCACCAAGGCCTTTAGTTGGTTGGGAAGTTCTGAGTGCAGAAAGAAGGTTGCCGAAAAATTTTGAACAAAGCCTATTGCAGAGTGCGGGAATGCATAGCAAGTAGTTCTTGTCGCCTGCCTTCAGCAGGCTGGGACGTCGGCTTCGCCGCCGCCCCAAAACATGGGCGTTAATGTCCGCTGTTGGCTAACAGCGGAAGTTAGCCGAGCATAGGCATCAGGTCTGCTCAAGTCACAAAGCAGTCAATCAAAATAATTAGACCACTACCCAAAAAAGTTCCTATTTAGAGCATGCTGTAAAAATTACCACCAACACTTAACTGGGACAGAGCCTTTTATTTTTCTAACGACTCAGTTGGCGTTTGCATACTCTCCGGCGAGCTTTGTGTAGTTTCCAGCCACATAATCAAAATACTCCAGCTCCTCATCGGTCAACGAGCGTACCCAGCGGGCGGGGGATCCACGCCACAGAGAGCGCCCCTCCAGCCGTTTCCCGCCAGGGACGAGGCTCCCGGCAGCAACAATAACCTGGGGCTCAATCACCACCCCATCCATCACCACTGCCCCCATGCCGATAAGGCAATGATCGCCCACCGTGCAGCCGTGCAGAATCACCTTATGACCGACTGTCACATCGTCACCGATAACCAGTGGAAAACCGCCGGGGTTGAAGCGACTATCGTGGGTCACATGAAGAACGCTTCCATCCTGAATATTGCTGCGGGCACCGATGGTAATGGAGTGGATATCGCCACGCACCACCGTCAGCGGCCAAATAGATGACTGAGGGCCAAGCGTGACATCACCAATCACCAGGGCGCTCTCATCCACCCAGGCATCATCGGCAATCATGGGCTGCTTACCAGCAAAATCACGAATATTGTTCATCTCACCCCCTCTCTGCATATACTATTGGTCTCCTGTCTACCACCCAGTCTAATGGAGAGTCACCATGGAGATCAGTCTATTTATCATTCTCGGCACCATTGCCGCCGCGATCCTCTACGCCATCGTCCTCTACAACAATCTGGTCAACCTGAAACATGGTATCACTAAGGCCTGGGCCAATATCGATGTCCTGCTAAAACAGCGCCACGATGAGCTGCCCAAACTGGTGGAGACCTGCAAACAGTATATGCAGTATGAGCAGGAGACCCTTGAGCGGGTGATGCAGGCACGGGCCGCTGTCTCCAGCGCAAGAGAGCAGGGCGATGTCGGCGCTCTGGGCGGCGCAGAGACTCAACTTCGCCTCGGCCTTGGCAACCTGTTCGCTGTTGCCGAGGCCTACCCCGACCTCAAGGCCAACGACACCTTCCAGCACCTGCAGTCACGTATCAGTGAGCTGGAGAGCAGCATTGCAGACCGGCGCGAGTACTACAATGAAAGCGTCAACAATAACAATGTCCGCATAGAGCAGTTTCCTGATGTCATTATAGCCAATAGGTTCAATTTCAAAGCGGCTGAGCTGCTGGAGTTTGCTGACGAGGAGAAGCGGGATGTCAACATCAAGTCCCTATTCAACGGATGAGCCTTAGCGAAAAACTACTGCAGCTTCCCACCCATGAATTCTGGCTGTTTCTCGGTGTGGCCACTGTCATCTCCATTGCCGCCTTCTACTTTGCCTTTCGCTCACTCTCCAGGGCACGGCTTATCGAGGATGCTCCGACGGCAAAAATCCGCTCCGCCCAGCAAGGGTATCTGGAGTTGGAGGGGGAGGCACAGGCGATGGAGGGCCTTCCAATCATCACGCCACTTACCGGCGGCCACTGCTGCTGGTACCACTATAAGATTGAGAAGCGCGGTAATAAAAATTGGCATACCGTCGAAAGTGACACCAGTGATG
>JBEVXV010000088.1:0-4474 GCA_040505915.1 Sedimenticola sp.
TTTCCACGGCGGCCATCTTGGATCACGTGACACCTCCATTTTAACAAATCTGAAAAGGCATGCCCCAAGGACCATAACTGTCAAGTTTGGAAACAATTGGCCCAGAAGATGTTTGAAAATGTTGACGATGGACGGACGAAAAGCGGTGACAATAGCTCAATTGAGCCTTCGGCTCAGGTGAGCTAAAAATAGAGAGGTAACTCATGAATTGCGAATGCGAGAATTGCCATCCATGTTTGTGACAAATCTTAACCCACAAGGTATGCATGTGTGAATCTTCATAAAACAAAACATAATTCCCCGATTTATCGTCATGGGGGCATAAATATTCCCAGCAGTATACAAGGTATGTTCCGAACACGGCATGACCATGTCAAATTCATAGTATCTCCCAACTCCATCCAAGTGATACAATAAGTGTTACCTATATTTGATGTGAAGATTTTCAGCAGGTTGAAAAAGGCCGGTAAACTCTTGACTGACCGGTCGTCATCGCTCAGCCATGTCCACAACAACAACCTCTGTAACAATAAATATTCATATCAACCATTACCCACATTTCTGAAACTGAATAGGTTATCTTTGTGTACATTTTCTGACTGATTGAAAAGCAGTGTATGAACAGTTCACATTGCTCATATGAGCAAACTGAGCTGTCCCTACATTGTTTTAAAAGTCTTTTCTATTGGGATGAGATAGGGGCATCCAAAGGCGCTTGTATGGAGAAAAGGGTTATTGGCCGTCAATGAGTCGAAGCAGAACAAACAATCGACTGATTGACTAATGAAGTGTCTCCAATATCTGGACATATTAAAGGTTTTAATAATTACATGCTCCCAACTTGTATATAGAGCATCAATGTGAGCCAAAAATACTATATCTGAGAAACTGGTGCCCGTTTCTCTAAGCTTTGTGCGAATATTAAAGAAGTTCGTAAGAATTTTTGTACAAACTTCTTAGCCATATTTAAAGTATAGCTAAGATCGTACAAATATTCTTACAAACTTCTTAATAGTAGGAAGCTTAGCGAAAAGGGCCCCTGAGCATATTACAGATTTCAACATGCTCTCAACTTGTATATAAAGCATCATCTATCTGAACCAAAAACACTACTTCTGATAAATTGTTTGACAATTTTATGGCCAATTCTACTTGAACTGTCATTTCCACCTTTGGCCACACCCATGTGGCTGTGGTCTATTTGATAGGAGAATTTGGCCTGTATTATCAGCCATGGCTCATTGGACCAAATTATTTTAATACAATGTGATAGTATTAGGAAATAAATATATATAAGCAGCAATGCTTGTTTTCAGATCCCACATTGTATATTGTATATTATCATGTTAATTATGAACAAACAAATAAAATATTGTTTAAACTAATGTGATAGTGTAAACTATGGAGTATGTTAAAATATACCCTTTGTGGTAATCGGTGGTTTACCATACCGGACATGGTCCACCCTTTAGACCTGCCCCGTGAACATCGCTCCGGATCACCTGACCTGAGGGAGACATCTGATTGGACGCGGCATTGATTAGCTCCGACATTGACCAAGCAACACGACTCGTGAAACACGTCAACGAATCTACGGAATCCTGAGGTTAGAGAAATCACCCAGAGAGCCTGAGGTACGTATTGATTACTTCACCTTCGTTTCTTGAATGTATTAAGGGCAAAATCACCATATTGGCGTCGATCGGCATAAACTGAACTTTATAAAAACTTTCGGGAAATCCTAAACTTTTTTCCGACCAATTGTCACTTCGCTCCTTGTATCACCCGGTAGGAGGCATTTCGCCACTTGCCTGGCATTATTGTTCTGTATTTTACATGTAAACCCCCATTTCATTCAATTCTCCTGATTATTTTGCTAATTTTCATTGTATTTTCTAAAGCGAAACTTAACGGATAATTTGTTCTCCGCGTAAGTCGACCATTACGGAATCGACTTCCGGCATCCTGCGCGTGAAAGTTGCGCAGTAGTCCGTTGCCACTTCCCTTGACAACAGGGAGATAACAACAACTTCATATCGATAAACAAACAATCTTTCCCGTTTTTTGCTAATTTAAACAATTTTAAATAACTTTTAACCCATTTCCACCGACATTACACTTCAGTAGTATAATATATTACAATTAATTAAGTGAATTTGAAATTAATTTTCATTTTCCCGTTTTTGTTAATTTAAACAATTTGAAATAACTTTTTAACCATTTCCACCGACACGACACGTCAGTAGTATAATATATTTCAATTAATTAAGTGAATTTGAAATTAATTGGCATTTTATTTGTATAAGGGAAAGATTGAGTGTTTTCATTATATTGCAGTAATATATTATATATATTATATTATATGGTATTAATATTGCAATATATTAAATTGTAAACCAGTTTTCCCACCGTCCTGTCATAACCATATCGTGTATTTAATACCATATCTAGCAACAGGGCTTGCCAAACAAAATGGGTCGTCGAATTAAAATTAATTCCTGTGAACCCCGTGACTTGTTGGCACTGCCCGGGGTGGGACGAAAACAAACTGAGAAGATTGTTAATTTGCGCAAGGCAATCGGCAACATTACACCGGACCTATTTGTTTCTTTACGTATAAGAAATACTCAGGATCTGCTGCCGTTACTGGACTTCGAAGAGTGGATAAACCCACTGGGACCGCAGTCGGATGATGAGGATGACAGTGAAGACCGAGATATCGCAAACAAACACACTCTTGAAAATGTGTCCACTGTTGCATCTGGGCCGATTCAAAGGGAGAGTCAGTCGCCAGAAGCTCTTGGTTTCGGACGACCTTCATCGCATTCTACAACTCCATCATCTTATATGGAGGAGAAACTACGACAAGATGCGTATCTAAGTCGCATCAATTCCGCAGCCAACAGACTGAGTGGACCACCGTCGGAGTATTCTGTAAGCAGAGATAGAAGAGAGAGGGAACAGGAGAACCCATACTCTAGAAGGATGTCACAACATCAAGGTCCCGAACCAAGGCAGTACCATAAAGATACGGAACGCTACCAAGATACGCGATACAACCGCCAAGATCCGGATAACTACCAGGATGCGGGGCACTACCAGGTCAATCCATTTGTTGGTCGGCCGGGTGGGGACCTACCAGAGGTAGGGTTCCGAGGCCGTTCGAGACCACAAGTTCCCAAGTCTATCTCATTTGATGGGAGAAAAGACTGGAAGGCGTTCCAGACAAAATTTAACATGTTTGCGGACGAACACCAGTGGACGGCGAATCAACGGAAACAGAATCTATGCTGGTGCCTTGAGGACAAAGCCAGCGAATTTTACTCGCGTCTTGTAGCGAGAGATCCAGAAATGGATTATTTCGCTATTGTCAACCAACTGGCGAGACGGTTCGATCTAAACGAACTTCCAGAGTCATCGCAGATACACTTTACCTACGCGTCCCAGAATCCGAAGGAGACGCTGGTAGAATGGGCCGACCGTGTAGTCACACTAGCACTTCGGGCCTACCCAGATCTAGCAGATGCCCACATCTACAGACACGCGATTATGCGTTTTTGTCAAGGGTGCAACGACAGGCGAGCAGGGCATTATGCTATAAATGCTCGTCCATCAACGATGGAAGAAGCCTTAGACAAGGTCAGGTGGTTCCAACACACCGACAAAATGATGACGGAGCGTCCGCGACGGGATACACGCTCTATAGCATCTGTCTACGGTAGTCCAGAAGACTTCGATGAAGAGGACTCGTACCTCTCGGTCTCACGGGCATCTACTAGCCCCTCTAATAGACCAGAGGATTCGAAAAAGGAAAAGAAGGTACATTTCGAGAGAGATGAAGACCTAACAAAGCGAATGTCGAAGATGGAACTACGGGTAGATTCTATTGACACCAGACTCGATAAGCTAACGGCGTCCGTGCAAGGCCTGAGTGATACGGTTAAATTGTCTGTATCAAGATCTAGGTCCAGGTCAAGATCACCTAGTCGCTGCTTCCAGTGCGGACAAGAGGGACATTTCAAGGCAGACTGTCCGCAAATGAAGGCTCCATGGAACAAGGCAAGAAGGGAGGAGGTAAAGGTCCAGGTGCTGTCAGAAGATTTAAACGACAGCGGGTCGGATTAGAAGGCCAAGGTCCGACCCATAATCCAACGCCAGGCCAAGTAGAAACAACGTCTGATAAACCCGGTTTTAAAAAACACACCGAGGCACATACGGCCAGGCCCGGAACTGACCTTCAGAAAATATCTGAGGTAAGTAAACCAGGGCCAGTACATGATCTCCGCAGTAGCTCGGAAGACCCCAGCTCACCGAATGAACCTAAAACATTAATAAGCCATATAATGCGGGTTCAGTCTGAACAATTGAAGAGGGGTCCAAATAGCAACATGGAACACGCGCGGTCGAGGATCTTAAATGCTATTGATGGCATCTTTTCGGACGAAAACAATCTGTCCGAAAACCCCGGGACTAC
>JBEVXV010000089.1:0-6571 GCA_040505915.1 Sedimenticola sp.
CATTTATTGAGACAATCGTACTTCATCATGAATAGGTCAAATCTAAAAATTGCCATAATGTTATACCTAATCATGCTAGAAACATGATTTTGGTGTTCATACTCGTGTATCGGCATCTGACAAAATCATTGAAATACATTCCAGTGATATCCGATCATTGGCGCATGACTTGAATTCAAAATGGCCGCCATTTTTTAAAAAAGAAAGTGTATAAATCGACCATAAATCTTCATTGGATCAAGCTGCAGACATATTTTTGTGTGTTTATTATTGTTATTTCGTATCACAGAACTTGAATGGAAAAAAATGTATAGCCTCATAGCTAATAACAACGAGAGAAATAAATAAAAATGGCCGCCATTTATAGAGACAATCCTCAAAGTATTTTATACATGCAATTCGAATGTGTAAGCCTAATAATAAACATTTAGTCGAATATCATTTCCTCTGCAAGGTGTTTTCTTTTATTGGTGTGGCATAGCCAATAGAGAATTTGATAGACAAAATAATTTTCATTATTTAATACAGTTCAATAATTTGCAATTGCCAAGTTAGTAAACTATATATAGGTACACATAAGCAAATGGTCACATATAATAACTGCACTGGGGATTACAGTCATTATTACAAGTGACTAGTTAGTACTCTGATCAATATCTATGCTATACTTTACAGAGTACATTTCCATACAAGAAATGTGAAGAGTGGTATAAATAACCGTATTTGATCAGGAGCCAGAGTGGGTATAATTACCATTAGCCCGACTTTTTCGAAAGAAAAACATAATAAATTGTATTTTCATCAATGCCTTGTGTAAGGTAATTTGATTGAATATAGTGACGATACTAGAACCACTCGGTTGTTGCTATCGGTATATTATTATCTGGTTTATTATCTTGTTGGAAACATGGGTGTAAGTAGAAAAACACGGTCTAGTCTCGTCACATATCTTCAATTAAATCACCTTACACAGGGTCATGATTAAAATACAGTTTATATAACTTTTAATAATTTTCCAAAAATCATTGTACGCCCCTTTCACTCACCGGTCTACTAACAGTTACACCAACAAGTACGACAAAGTCAGGCGATCCTTGCAAACCGCCTAACACCACTACCAGACAAATACGTCGCGGACAGGGTTTTATTCCGTCCGTTCATCTGTGTCATAGGCTGTGCCAAGATAGGCACAGTAAATGACACAAACGCCACCTAGCACCGGCATAGCACATTTGTTCACATGTCGGTTTGCAAGGATCGCCTGACTTTGTCGTACTTGTTCATGGAACACAACATCAACGGTACTTAGTCTGTCCTTCCAGCATCCTCTACATCTACATCATCTACTTCCTCTGCACTATCAACGTCATCATTGTCAGTGGCATTCTCATGTTTGGTGAATGGATTGATGCACATCGTTTCACCAGCGCAGAAGCAGTAGGGTGTACATGAGAGTCCTGCAGAATGACAGCTACATGCCATGGTGATACAAGCCTTCCCTACAGCTTTGCACTGGCAGTTTATGACATCCATAAGTGCAGGTGGAGCTGCTGGTCCTCTGGCAATGCATGGACTTGGAGCACTGTCTGTGCCAGAGTTGAACTCCCACCCAAAGTCCGTCATGTCGACCACAGGTGGAGACTGCTGATTTGCTGCCTTCCAGAGCATCACTTGGTAGTGAGCTCGGAGGATGTGGTATGTCAGGTTACCATCTGTCGGAGGGAGTGTCTTAATAGATACTGCCTTTCCTCTGGTTCTTCTGGAGTATAGTGTATACCTGACAAAAGACATGTCTGTATCCTCAGCAACACCATAGAGGGAGCAGATGAATTTCCTACCAGCCTCCATCAACTGTGCCAGAGTCGAACCTTCTTCACCAATGACTGCATAAAGACCAGTGTGGTCGGCAGACTTCAATACCCTTAATGCCATCGCCTTCCCATGACCAAATGGATAAGATACAGTGTCGCAGCCTGAAAGTGCGTGCATACCAAGCAGTTGGAGGGATTTGTGACCGAGGAGTAGAGAAGTTTCGTTGATGTTGATAATAGCCCCACTCCATCGATCAAGCTGTACCTGGGATGTCATCTGTGTACTCCACACCCAGAAGATGAGCAAAACGAAGACATCAGTGTCATCGCTGATTACACGCACATTCTTCTTACCATTTGCAACAGCCTCAAGAAGATAACTGATGATAGTTATATCGGCTTCATCGTGACTGAACACTCCTTCATCTTTGCCAACCATGGTCACGTTGCTGCCCAAATCAAAAGTGGATAGAACAGCGATAAGAGCCTTCTTATTCGACTTGCTCTTCATGATAGCATCACGACAAGGCAGCTGACTTGATATAGTGACATTGTAGTCAATGGCTCCTTCACCTGCACGTCGGACCCTCTCGTGGTCTTTTGCAGACAAATCATCATAGCGATCAAAGATGATTAGAACTTCGGGTGATCGGTACTGGCAAATCTTGTCTTTTATACTGTTGGCGAGATCGGAAACAGAACCAGCAGAAGGCCAGACAACGTGATAAAGAAGTTGCTGACCATCGATAATCAATATATCTGGTGCTGCTGGTTGCGGATCATCTACCCTCAGTTTTTTTACAAGAGTGGATTTGTTCCCAGTCCTCAGGCACCCATATTCATCGATGATAGATGCAGGCACGGCACACAGTTCATACTCAAAAATAGTTTGAAGTTTGATCTGCCGGTGATGTCCTACTGTCAGTATACGACTGAACAGGGATGCCATATCATACAAGGTCTTGTCACCTATGGTCACGCCACACTTGATTGACTCCATGGTTCTGACCTTCTTTTTCAGCGGTGTATGGAATCCTCCGGGCAAAGCTGATTTGAACTCTCTGGCCATGCTCTCTCCTATCTGGAGTGCATCATGGACATTGACAGATGTACTTGCCACTTTCCCATTAACAATGTTATAGAGGTTTGTACTGGTCGGCTTTAGAGGGTGCGAGTGTTTGTTTAGTTCCTCAATAACACGATTTCTGTCATCAGCGTCCAATGTGCATCGCTTCTCTCCTTCCTCTTTATGCTTCTTCTCAGTCCTGTCTTCGTCAGCATTGAACATGGACTCCATGGCTAGCGTGACATGCGCACATATGGGATATGACTCTACCCAAATGGCGACTTGGTCTGCGGACAATGTTAGTCCTTTCAAACCACCTGGAAGCTTGCCCTTTTTGATGTAGGTCTGCTCACCAAACTGGTCTGCAGACACGGCGTTCCACGTTCCTGGCTTCTGTCTGCAGACATGTGCACCAGCCATGAGATCTTCCTTTGCATCATCTGGCAGTAGGTACTGCATTTCCATCACATGCCATGTGATGTACCTACCATACTGCCAGTGACCAGTAGCAAAGAAGTATGGTATCATTCGCTGGTAGCAGTGCTGCTGTAGCAGATAGTCGGACGTACGCTCTGCACGTTCAAACTGGTGCCCAATCAGCGTAGGCAGTATCAGACAATCGACCCACAACCTACCGGTTGGGTGTTCACGTACTGTGTCAAGATACTGACTGATACCATCAAACGTCTTGGGACCATCTGTGAGGAAGTCATTCAGCAATGCTGCTGTCACCATGCGGAACGCACGCATAGATCGCACCCAGGACTTACCATTCATAATCGATGTCAGTCCACTGAAGGCAGCCCCAACGAGGATTTCAAGACCACTGGCTCTCATCAGGGTCCCAATACAACCATTCAGTGACATCAGGGCATGCATGCCACCAGGTCTGACAATGACAGACTGAAAACGGTTTGCATAATTGGCCCACTTGATTTGTGTTGCAACTATATACAGTTGCATGTCAGCTGATAAGTTTGTAGTCTTCATCCCAAGTGCTGTGAGAATCTTCTCAAAGTATGACAGTGTTGTCATAACTGTGTCGGGATGAGATGGTGGTGAGTCAATAAGGGGGCCAAACATATAGATCGTGGCTGGTTTGGGAGAGCCTTGCGCTCTAGAAAGGGCAGCATTATACCCTCCCCAATCAACAGGATTTGGCTCGTGAAAAAGTGAATTCAGCCACTGTGCGTCTGCTAACTGAGCACTTTGTAGACTTGTCTGCAATGCACACAGATCAGTAAATTGTGGCCCAGATCGGCATGCCACTGCAGGGGGGTTAGCTCTTTTGGGGCCAGTGTAGCGCTCCATCACAACCGACTTACCTCCAAGTCGAAGAGATTCAACTTCAGACTGAGCAAGGCGTGGTATGGTAAAGTTCATCGTACGTGGTTTAGCATCGCCACACTCGATGATACCAGACGGGTGCTGCTGAAACTCCAGTTCCATTGCATGCGTCTCGCGGCGAGCATTTGGTGTGCTAACTACGAGATCAAAATTGTCAAACCAGCCAAATATAGGACCGACTCTGCGCATCAAACCAATAGCCTCATGGACTCTGCTACCATTTACACTTGCATACTTGGCAGCTGATTTTCTAAATCGCAATACCTCACCATATGTAGCCAAAATACCATGGTCGTTGAGCAGCTTTACCAATTCTGAACTACCATATCTATGATGCAACTTCACAGCAAGACCAAGTGTAGTTTGGTTTGTGGTATTAGTTATGTGCTGTTGAATGCACTGTGCAAGGGTCACTGCAGATTTATTTATTTCCCCATCGGATACTAGTCGAGAAACTAAAGCTAACAATGTAGGACATGTGTTGGCAACAGTCTTGTCAAACGTGAACTGGCTTAAATCATAATCATGACGACGGGGAAGCGCTAGAGCCTCAGCTTTCACAATACGTACTACAGAGTCTATTCTTTCCTCAGACACACCCTGGCACTTAACCACCTTTAATGTTCTGCCTACAACATCTCTAAACCCTACAACAGATGCACATCCCTCAATATGTAAGACAACGATATCCTCACCAAAGTAGTCACATAGAATATTGAGCATGCGTTTTTTTGTGAGCTCACCACCAGCCTTACGATACACATCATGCAATTCATCAGTGGTATATGTTACTGTTCGATTAGCATTCATATGTTCAATACACGCATTCACGGCAGTATCTACATTACATGGATTGATTGGAGTAGTACTGGCAATAGGAATTTTACAAAACTTATTGTAGCATAACTTGTGGTAGCGGGCTTCAGCTTTAACCAGATCTGTTTCTCCGCGGATTCTGATATCAACCTGATAGCCCCACTCGTCATTCCTATGCTCACATGTCTCTAACACAGTGTCTTTGAAAGTTTTTTTACCAGGCTTGTCAATGGTTTCACACTTCGAAATATACTTATGTCTATCAGGATGTTTGGGATCCAGATGACACGCTTCCGTACAAAAGAAACATTGTGTTTTTATGTCAAATGGTAGTTGTTGAGATCTACGCTTACGCGGCGAGGCTTTGCTATTTGATATTTCGTCGCTAGAAATGCGTTTATACTGGGCAACTGTCTTTTTAGATGTATATGTTGAATAGCAAGATTTATGACAGTCAATTTCAGCCTCTTCTCCATGCACATCAAGTATAGGTTGCAAGGACGCATGTAGATTATCCCCTCGTTCGTGGCTTCTCGCAATGATGGTACGTATTCCAATGGCTCAAGAAGTACGCCATGGTTCTCTGCCACGGCATGGGGCAAATATGCAGATACGCCCAGCCATCACACCACGTCTGAAATGATACAAACAGTATAAATACTGATGGCCCCATATCCACTGCCTCACTCTCCTAAAAAGAACCACTGAAATGCGGTGGTCATCTAGTTTTGACTTTGCGTGAGTACGGCACCGACAGACCAAGTAAAAGCTAAAATGCAGGTACCGAAAATATATGGTAGCATGTTTGTCTATACTCTATGGAAATATACAATGCATACATATAACAATCAATTTCATGCAAGAGTTATTACAGTCCTCGTACTGATAACAGAGTCTACTCTGGGCATATACAATCAATATAATATAGTATATGCCAACAATAAACTGTTTTATACGTATATTGGTTGACTGTATGGGCATAAGTATCATCTTGAACTACACATGTTAGAACTATCTTAGTGGTAGCCTGGTAGGTAGGGTGACCCATATGAGAAGCAGCGTAGTTTGCTATGGATATTTACTTGAAGCTAGTACATATAGCTTAACAGTACACACCGTTATATCCTTATAGAGATGGAGAGAATGAGTTACATCTCCGACAAGCCACAGCCGCACTCGTATAATAACTTGACCGCCGCCAACATATCGACGCCCTCTCGTATAGCCGCCATTGAAACTTGATCTAAAGAAAGAAATAATATGTGCATTATAAAACTGTCAGTATATAACACAGACATTACCAATAGGGGGACTCAAAATATATCTTGTCAAAATGAACAATTATAAATATAGCTACATGTGGATGAAAACAAGAGGCCACACCCCAAACATAGGGGTGGTGGGCACAAACGACATGTTATATTTTCCAGCAACATTGGGAGTGTGGCTACATGGGGCTTGAAAAAACAGAGTCCACACTCGAGGAAAATTTGGACAGGGGTGGTCGGCACAAACGACGTTTTGTTATATT
>JBEVXV010000090.1:0-8759 GCA_040505915.1 Sedimenticola sp.
CAAGTTAACAACTCCAAATACATCATCACTGATCTATATATGTGTATATTTCTCTGCTAAGGGTTAATATATGTTGTGCTGTGCTCGGGTTGCGGTTGTCTGCCAGTGCAGTGGTAGTGGAGGCATTCTTTGTCAAGTGTGGCTTGCTAGTCTGGCCCGAATGACGTTTATGTATGTGCTCGCTATCACTGTCGCTGGTACCAATCCACATGTGTTGTGTTGTCTGGTCGGGTTACAGTTGTCTGCCAGAGCAGTATTAGTGGAGGCATTCTTTGTCAAGTGTGGCTTGCTAGTCTGGCCCGAATGACTTTTATGCATGTGCCCGCTATCACTGTCACTGGTATCAATCCCCATGTTTGTCTTGTCAATGGGCTACCATGTGTATGTCTGTATGTAAGGTGTTGCAAGTTGCTCAACGCAGATTGGCGGAAGCATTTAAAGTATAAGTATGCCCAATGTTTTACAAATACTGCACTTTGCCTGATAGGTCAGTACCTGAAAGTAAGATTCATCGATAGGACCTACAAATGTAGGAATTAAATAATTAATATTTGTTTCCCTTCAATATCTCAAGAGGTTTCACTTCTTTTATATTCAAATCTCAAACGTCTTTGACAAGTCGACATTTTATTCAGATACTGTTTATCGTCACTGGATTTTACAAATAATATGGTAGTCCGTATTCTTTTATACATTAACAGAACATTTAACCTTTAATTAACCATACTGGGATAGACTAGATCGCAAACATTTAATGCCTGGTAATAGGAGCACTTTTGTGAGTGCAGGGGGTGGGAAATAGGCATGGATGGTTCCAAGGGCCGGGAAAAATATAACGGGGAAGAGTGTGGTAAGATCCGTGATATAAGTTCCCAGAAGTGTGCCGTCCGTGAAGTTAACCTGTCCCACCGGAAGTGTTCCTTAGCGTCTCCCGGACTTGTCTGCCACAAACAGACGGCTTGGGAATTTGGAGCCATCCTGCGTCAGGTAACATTGCATTGCATAGTATATCAGTTACTACAACTGGTGTCAGGAGCGGTCTAATTTCGGACCCAGTATTTTGCGATCTAGTCGTAAATATAACCCAGTATTTTACGTTCAACTTTTACCTCCAGTATAAACCAATTACCGACAGCGCAATTACTCGTGAAATTTAAGCGCAATTACTCGTGATATTTAGTTTAGACGTTGTTACACATAAAAATAACATTGAATATTTACATATTAAAAAGTTTTCATTGTTCATAGTTCCATGAGCAGTAGTTTTCGGTTTCTCCCGATATTTAGCTCACCTGAGCCAGTTTGAATTTTTTACCTCACAATCTAACAAGACATTCATCGTTTTGTACGTTGAAAAATACCTTCAGAACATTTTCAAACTTAGTAAAATAGTCCCAGTACATAGCATTTACATTAGGAAAGTTCAAATATAATTACAACTTGTTAAATTCCTTATAAAATAAGCTGAGTTATCAAATATTTAACATGTTTAGCATTTTTATTGTCTAGCTTACAGTACGGCCTGTTGAAATAAAATAATAAACTATTCTGTGTGTTGTTTATTTTGTTCCACTAAATATGTAATCAACATAATATAGCTATTACACCTTCTGTATACATAACCGACCAATCTGTGTTGGGTGGATTGTGTGGTGTGGCATAACATTTTCATACAGCTTTTGTACACAATTTTAAGTATACATGTCAAAAGCCAAGCTACAGTCTTTCTTGGATAGACCACAGGAGAAAATCTCAGAACATTTGACACATACACCCATTCTTTTGAGTGATAGTAAAGGGTTCCTACTTCAGAGAGAGGAGAGTGATAGGACGATTGTTTATTGGTGTGAGTCTGGCGCAACAACCAGACAGCTTGTCTCATTGCTCGAAGCTAGGGTACTGGATGCAAACTTTCTATATAAAAAGATTGTATTTTATATATGGGCGGGCACTTGCGATTTAACCTACAAATCTGGTAAATTCATATATCTTCGGTCACAAAGTGATGATATTGTGGAGCGAGTTTGTCGCGAATACTCAAGGGCAGTGACTATCTGTCAACATTACGGTCACACAATAAAGTTTATTGGTCTGCCGAATTACTCCATTCAATTGTACAACAAATACAAGGGGCACACTGATTCATTGTACTTTAAAGAAGATGACACAATACTGGACAAGCAAATCCTCTTACTTAATTCAAAAATTGATGATTTTAACAATTCTTTGAACCAGTGCACTGTAAAGTTCCACTGTGACTTGATCAAAAGGCGAAAAGACACATCCCGAAAACAACAAGTACGTTATTCATATAATTTCTCGCAACTCTATGATGGTTTACATGCTAACCAACTTCTCAACAAGGTCTGGCTGAAAAAGCTATACGTAGACATTAACAAAACATGTGTTCAGTTTCCTAGTGAGGACATTGTAGATCTTCAGGTACCGCAATCTGAATTAGACGAACTGAATTAAGTATTAATTCAAAATGTCGGACTATGATGATATAGACATTGGGCCATTGGACATCAATACAGCTACAGTTGATCAGCTGATGACACTCGAACAAATTGGCCGTTCCAGAGCTACAGCAATTGTTAAATTGAGAGACGAGAAGGGGGGACACATCACAATGAGTGACATACAAGCTATAGATTTACCAGCGACTGCTAGCATTCTGGAGTCTCTACTAAACAGTAACAAGATTGGATTTTCTGACATTAAAACTAATGGTCATGGAACTGAGGCTGATGAATTGCGGAGGAAACTTGAAGAGATGGATCTGAGAGCAAGGAATCACCAGCGTGAAATGCAATTATCGTTTGAAAGAGAGCTGCAACGAATGCGACAAGAGCTAGCTGTAGAACAGGCGAAGACCCGAATGCATGTGGAGAGGGCGGAATCACCCGGTATGGGGTTTGGTGCATTTGTGGATCGGCTAGCACCACAGGGTGTCTACAACCCCAACACAGAAAAGAGGAGGGAAAGTAGAGATCATGGACCGCCACCACCAAAAATGGCTACATATGATGGGAAGGCAGAATGGAAGCCATTCCAGGCCCAGTTTGAGAGGATAGCTAACAGATACCACTGGAATGAGGAGTCACGTCTCGACAAATTGATAGAGTCACTGCGTGACAAAGCACTGAAGTACTACAGCACATGTAGCCCTGCGATACAAAACAACTATAAGAAACTATCTGAGAAACTTGCAGCTCGGTTTGAACGGAAGGATCCTGCACATACATTACGGAGGCGATTACAAGAACTCAAGCAGGAAGACAGGACTGTCGAGGAGTTCGGCGAGGTTATACAAGAGCTGGTGATTGGCGGATACCCGGATGCCTCAGATGTGACCTGTGAAACAATTGCCATAGACACATTCTTGAAGGGTTTGGATAATAAACGGGCAGCCCTGCTTGCAATGGATAGAAATCCATCAACACTGGAGGAGGCAATGCAGCTGGTAAAGGACAGCATCCATAACCAAAGATTAATTATGGGACAAAAAAGGGAGATCAGAAGGGTCCACTTTTTTGATGATGATGATGCGGGGGAAGAAAACATCCAAGTACGTACACTACAGGGTCCATCACGAGTAGAAAATCTGGAAAAGTCGGTCGAGACAATTAAGGCTGATATGACTCAACTGACTACAAAAGTCGATAAAATACTGGAACTATTATCTAGGGGTCGGTCTCCTACACGGTCGCTATCCCCAAGGGGTTCACCACAGCGAAATAACCAGTGTTTCAACTGTCACGAAGAAGGGCATTTCAGTCGTGAGTGCCCTCAACGACAAAGGCAACGGTCGCCATCGCCAATAGGCAAAGAAACAAAAAACAGCCAGATACGCATGTATAGCAGTGATGCTAATCCAGCTAATCTGATGATACAGATTAAAGTAAATGGTACACCAGTTGAAGCGGTTGTAGATACGGCAGCTCAGGTGACTGTCATAAGTCATGCTTTCGCTGAACAGTTACAGCCGTCCATTCATCTTCATGAGACAGTCACACTGACTGGGGCAAAAAAGGATAGTACAATGGAGGCAGGAGTAGCCCGTGGTGTGAAAATTGCGATTGGAAATCAGAGTGTCTTATGGACAGTCCTTGTGACAGACATCTCAGATGATGTTATTCTGGGGTTGGATTACTTGGAGAAAATGCATGCACAAATCGACCTTCGAAATCTTCAGATAATCGTAGCTGGCACAACAGTGAAGGCGAAGATGATGAAGTCACATGGTGAAACTGTGAAAGTGGCAAGGGTTGTTCTGAAAAAGAAGACAGTTGTCGGGCCATTTGAATCGGTGAAAACTGCGGGCAGGTTGACAGAAGGATTGGTTGGTGACGTTATGGTGCAACCTACACATGACCTGAATGGACTCTGTAGCCCATACAGTCTCGTTCGTGGACAAGATCTGGAGATACCAATAATGTTGAGGAATATTTCATCAAAGTACATCACCCTCAAGAAGGAACACAATCTGGGTACAGCTGTAGAAGCAGAACAAGTACTTGAAACAGAAACAGACCTTGATGAAACTGCAAGTGTCACGAACAGTGACGAGATGCCCAGCCATTTAATAGAGATGTGGGAACGCGCAAAAGAGGGAAAGACGCCTTATGAATGCAAAGAAATTAGAGAACTTTTATTTCGTTTCCAAGACACTTTCGCAAAAAATGACATGGACCTGGGATTATTCAAGGGGATAAAGCATAAAATAGACACAGGGTCAGCTAGTCCAGTACGAGCCAAAATGCGAAGAACTCCTTTAGGTTTTGCAGAGGAGGAAGAGGCACACTTAAATCAGATGCTTGAAAAAGGTATAATTGCCCCCTCTTGCTCTGAATGGGCGTCAGCGCCTGTCCTAGTGAGGAAAAAAGATGGCACTGTGAGATATTGCATAGATTTCAGAGCAGTGAATAGTCTCTGTGTGAAAGATGCATTTCCAATCCCAAATCTAGACGAGTGTTTAGATACATTGAGCGGATGCCAATACATGAGTACACTAGACATGGCGGCTGGTTATTGGCAGATAGAAGTAGACCCAGCGGATAGGCACAAACTGGCTTTTATAACTCGTTATGGCCTCTTTGAGTTTGTCAGGATGCCATTTGGGACCTCAAACAGCCCTGCAACATTTCAACGTGTCATTCAGCTTGTTCTTCAGGGGTTAAATTGGCGAGAATGTTTAGCCTATCTAGATGATGTAATCGTGTTTGGGAAGAGCTTTCATGAACATATTGAAAATTTAAGGAAAGTCTTATCTAGATTTGAGCAACACAATCTAAAACTAAAACCGAGGAAGTGTGCATTCTTTTGCACAGAGGTTGCCTTCTTGGGAAAGGTGGTCAGCAAAGAAGGGATAGCTGTTAATCCTGAGAGTATAAAAGCTGTTCACAGTTGGCCCACTCCAAAAAGCAAGAAAGATGTGGAATCTTTCTTAGGCTTCATCAATTACCATAGGGAGCATCTGAAGGGGTTTGCTGAGGCAGCGGCTCCACTATATAACTTAACAGGGAAAAAGAACAAGTTTCAATGGGAAGCTGAGCACCAGATAGCATTCGACAATCTTAAGTCAACAATGGTAAGGCCACCAGTACTAGGTTACCCTAAAGCAAATGATTTATTCATCCTCGACACTGATGCCTCTGATATAGCAATTGGTGCTGAACTGATACAGATACAAGATGGCCAGGAACGGGTGATCAGTTATGGGAGTAGGATACTGACTCCTGCACAGCGCAAGTATTGCACTACCCGCAAAGAGTTGTTAGCCCTGGTTGCTTTCACAAGACAATATCGAACATATTTACTGGGCAGGCAATTTATAGTTCGGACAGACCACAACAGCTTGACCTGGCTTCTTCGTTTTAAGAATATAGAGGGCCAACTAGCTCGTTGGATTGAAGAGCTTGCACAATACAATATGCAAATTCAGCACAGACAAGGGAGCAAGCATGGCAATGCTGATGGGCTTTCCAGGCCAGCTGAAGACCAGGATTTTTGTGATTGTTACCAGGCCGGGACTGAACCAGAACGTTTACCATGTGGGGGCTGCTCATTCTGCACCAAATTACACAATCAGTGGGGCAGGTTTGAGAGTGACGTGGATGATGTCGTACCTTTGGCTCTGCGGGAATTGAATATCGAGGATGCATGTGATGACGCCGTGCAAGATCAAGAAACTGGGGGAGAACGCAGGTCCAACTGGATGGACACGGTGACTACAGGTGATATCAGCCAGGCCCAACGTGAAGATCTGGATCTGACACCTATCATAGAATGGCTGCAGCATCAGAGAACACCAAGTGACAGCGTTCTTTATCTATCCAGTCCAGCGACAAAGAAATGGTGGATACGGCGCCAAAACCTTAGTTTTTCGGAGGGATGCCTGTACTATAGTAATGAGAAGAATGGTACCATCACGAAGCGACTAGTAGTTCCAAGAAAGTTACAGAAAGACATTCTTTCCAATTGTCATGACCCGAAATTAGCGAGTCATATGGGCCAACAGAAGACAATAGATCGCGTGAAGGCACGTTACACCTGGTCAGGCTGTACTAAGGACTGTATAGAATATGTGAGAACATGTCGAATATGTAATACCATGAAAAAACCAAGTCGCAAAGCAAGAGCGAAACTAGGTGCATACCATGCTGGACTTCCGTTGGAGCGAATTCACGTTGACATTTTAGGCCCATTTCCGGAGTCCGGGAATAAGAACAAGTTCATTTTAGTCATTGTGGATCAATTTACCAAATGGATCGAGTGCTTTGCAATACCAGACCAAACTGCTCTAATGACAGCTAGAACGATTGTTGAGGGGTTTATATCGAGATTTGGATGCCCCTTACAAGTACACTCAGACCAGGGTAGGAACTTTGAGAGTAGTTTATTTGCCAACATGTGTCGTCTGCTAGAAGTAACTAAGACACGAACAACTCCTTATCGGCCATGCTCCAATGGTCAAGTGGAGCGCTACAATCGAACGATCACGCAAGCTGTGCGATGCTATTTGAAAAACAACACTCACCAGAAGGATTGGGATAAATATATACCGCTAATTGCAGGAGCGATAAGGGCAACGGTGAATAGAAATACAGGGTTTACGCCAAATATGATGATGTTGGGTCGAGAAGTGGTGTTCCCGATAGACCTAATGATGAATGGAGAAACTAAGCGGGGATGGGAGGACTCTGAGGAGGATTACGTAAGACAGCTAGAGAAGGACTTAAAAGAATGCCACACGTTAGCCAGAGAAAATCTACAAATGGCCCAACAAAGGCAAAAGAAGACGTATGACCTACGAATGTACCAACGTGAGTACGAGGTTGGTGACTTAGTGTACCTCCTGGACTCTAGCACAAAAATAGGAGTGTGCAGAAAACTGAAACCACCCTGGCTGGGGCCATTTGTTGTTGTCAAAAAACTGTCTTCCGTCGTATACCGCATCAGAAACAGAAAAAAAGAAATGGTAGTTCATCATGATCGCATTAAGCTCTGTGAAGATAGAGACATCCCAGTCTGGCTGAAAAGAATGCGGCACTCCCTTTTATCAGATGAGGTGAATGATACACAACCAAGTTCATCTTCGACAAGCTCACATCGATCCGTCTATAATGATGCTGAAGTTGTCCATCCATCAAATGTGGATGTAGAGGCTGAGAATGTGCTGGATGACACTCCATCAGACCCAGGACCGGATATAACACTACCTCCCAATCCAGGAGATGACGATTGGTTAGGCGCGAATGACAACCGGGTTGGTAAGGACATGGGTCAACAGCGCTCAGATATCCCGGGACACGATGGCATCAGTAGCCTAGGGTCTGTTTCAGAGACGGAGCGGATTTCTCTTACCAAGAAGAATGGACGTCCACGTCGGCAACCATCTCGTTTTGCCGACTATGATCTATATTAACGTCAGCACTGCGGGAATGTACATGTACAATGTACATAATGTAAATAGTAATGTTCGTTCTGTTCAAGGGTTTACTTGTAATTCTTTTGCTGTGTTCACCGTTCTAGTGCACAATGTTGATGGTGAACAGTGTGGGGCCATGTTCTGATCCCGTTTGTGAATGGGTTATTGTGGCTTGAATTACTGGCCCATTCTTACCCAGGCACACCCAAATGACTCACTGACAGCAATTCTGCCAGTGTCATATGTTAAGTAGAAGGCACATGAGTGGCTTGTGTAAACTGGCCCTCGGTGTATGTTTTTACACTGGTACAGAACATTTGGCTCTAGTCCCTCAATGATTTTATTGTGTGAATAGGCACCATTGCTGAGTAGGTGCCCTTGCGGCAAGGTATCACTGGCCTGCTGTTTCCTACTCTAGTGTTATCAGACGTAGCTTGCAGTGTGTGGCTAGGAAACACTGGCCTACTATTTGTCAAGCATCTTTGTTAAACCATTTTGTCACCTTTTGGTAATTCCATGGACCTTCCATTTCTTTCGATTTATTTTGTCTATAGATATACAAGTCAACAACCCCAAATACATCATCACTGTTCTATCTATGTGTATACTTCTCTGCTAAGGGTTAATATATGTTGTGCTGTGCTCGGGTTGCGGTTGTCTGCCAGTGCAGTGGTAGTGGAGGCATTCTTTGTCCATGTGGCTTGCTAGTCTGGCCCGAATGACGTTTATGTATGTGCTCGCTATCACTGTCGCTGGTACCAATCCACATGTGTTGTGTTGTCTGGTCGGGTTACAGTTGTCTGCCAGAGCAGTATTAGTGGAGGCA
>JBEVXV010000091.1:0-2654 GCA_040505915.1 Sedimenticola sp.
TCTTACTTTTTACAGAGCAGTATCGTTATGTTGCCATTTACCTTGAACAGTGTACGAGGATACACAGCAAACTCGAATTCTTTCATCGCGGTTGTACTAGCTGATGAATGACCTTTCTGCGTTTTCCTTGCAGTTTCCACATTTGTAGTTTGCGTGTCTTCGTACAATGTGCAAATAAGTCTTTCCGATGCTGTCATGTTTCATAATGGCATACATGACCTCGTCTGGCATCACTGCGTTGGTTATGATGTTTACCAGCTCACCTTCTGCAACCATAAATGGGTCATTCACCTTCATCACGTCCTTCAGTTGTTTGACGTTCCGTTCATATCTTTCTAGAGAGGCATCGGACAAATCATGGTGAACTGTCGACTTGTGCCTACTGGATCCAGCAAGGTCTTCAGCTTCACTAGACAGACGGCCCAGTTCATGTGCCATTACAAACCACCTTGTCATTGCTGAGGCATTCTGTGTCAATCCTTTCAAGCCTCCTGATATTTTCATGAGCTTGTTAACGTGTTCTATGGCATGATCGGGTCCAATTGCACAGAATGGAACTTCTCGTTTGTAGACGCAGAAATTACCATCTAGAAATTCTGCGTATATGTCAGGATCACTGGCCTGGAGCTTTTCCATTTGCACCAAATACAGTGGTACCATCCTGGCATAGTTAAGTCTGTCGTGTGCGAAGAAATACTTGCACAGCTCCTTAAGCGATGCTAGGTGCAAATTCCAGTTACCTTCTCTTGTGGCACGAATGAACAGAAAAATACAAGTCATGAATCTCATGTAATCTCGTGCAAACTTGAATGTAGGACGACGTGACTCCATCTCTCTGTCGAATTTGTCTAGCTTTTCTGCTAACTCTTCAGCCTCTATAGCATTCGCTAGACTTCTGTGGTGACCGTCCAGCTCATCATATCTATGTTTCGCACACGCTGTGTTTTCCTGTATGGCAGCTTCTAAGATATCGGAATGATCGATTTGAGAGCATTCTGATGCTGAATTGAGAAACGCATCCAGGTGCATATCGCTTAGTGCCGATGAAGTGATACTGTGTGCATTCAATGCACGCTTCATATGCCGACCTTCAAGTATCTGGTGTGTTGTTGCAGATCCGTACAGGTCAGCTTCCATCCATGCGTCGTCAATTCCACTTTCCTCAATGAATGAACCAACAGCTCTCAATGAAGCAAGTACAGTGTGCATCTCCCCTATCCTGAAAACAAGGTGATATAATGCCGGTGCCGAATGCATTTGGAGTTTCACTGCTCTCTCATATAGTTGTAGGTCGAATGTGATAACTGTCTTGTGACTTTCTCCCATAACAAGTGTCGTTATCTTTTGTGCCTGTTTCAAGACGGTTAGTAGTGTGCTGTACTCGTGTGCTGGAGCAGCGAGAAGAGGCATCATGGCCACTGTTGTCAATGTCTTCTGTGGCGTACCTCTAACTGAATTGTAAGCGCTCCATGATGGTATGTGTTGTTTGTCCTCTCGAGAACGAATCAGCGATCGGCCTACGGACAATGTAAAATCATCTTGTATTGGAGTCTTTGTTATGTCTGACGTTGCACCAATACCGATAGCATTATACGTGGGACACTGAGGCATAGTTTTGGCAAGAATATAACGGGGCAGAATGTCAGGACACAACTGAGGGTTCAGCGGAAGCGATCTGGCTGCTGCCGTCTCTCTCACATCAGTTGCGACAGGACTAGCATGGTTTGATGTTCGTTGGTACACTACCATCGCGGTGGCATGCAATGTGTCCTTTCCCTCAGGGGTATCTTCGGAAAAGTCAGAATTGTCTATCGCTAAAAAGATGAATTCCTTTCCGACAAGACCTGGCGGAACATAAACATCATATTGAGCTGAACGGTTTAAGACCGCCTGTGCTAGCTGGGTTTCAATCCGCAATACACGAGCATATTCCACAGATACGCCGATGTGGTGTAAATAGTCTACTAACGACGAACTTCTCGTTTTCTGATGAACAAGTATGCCAGTTCCGACTTGGCTAGGATACTCACGCCGATGGTGAAATGAGTCTTTCTCCCCCAATGTCTTCGAATGATAATGTACCTGTCTCTCAGATTTTGTTTGATACATGATTTGCTGTGCAAGAAGTGTTGCTTGCTTCTTTACGTTGGTCGCACGCTGTTCAGTTGATAACTCATTTGCGACACCAATCAGAAGCCATTGAAGAAATGATTGCAGCTTTGCTGGGATGATATCATTCATTTCAGACTGTAATGTTCCATCAAATGTCCAACGTGGAGAGCAAAGTACATCTTTGCGCAAAAGTTTGGCACATTGAAACACTATTTTCATCTCATCATCAATATTGGGCACACGAACTGCAGCTTCGATAGCAGCTATTTTAGCTGCACTCAAGCAAAACCGATCTGGCATGTTACGTTGAGAAGCACAAATAAAGTCAACGTCATCAATGTTTTCGGTGATCAAACTCCGTACAGCTCTTCGCGAAGGACTAATTATGCAACCACGCTGCTCTAAAATGGCATAGTAAGCTTCATGAGCAGTGTCCATCGACAATATTTTGCCATTTTCTAGCAATGTTCTGATGATACTGAGAAATTCAACATCTGCAGCAACAACTTTTTCATCGATTGTTGTTTTTTCTGATTTTGTAC
>JBEVXV010000092.1:0-3544 GCA_040505915.1 Sedimenticola sp.
AGTGTGTTATAGATTAGTTGAGAGTCTGTGATGTTTTATTGCACAGTGATTTTGCAAAATGCAAACACTTTTGCAAACCGCTGCTTCAACCAGGAGCCTGTCCGAGAATAGGCACCGTAGCGAGGGAAGTCCATTTTGAGCCTGATCCATACTGAATCCATCACGAGTATGCAAAATCCGCAGGCGCTTTGGTGCCTGCATGGTTTCTCCTGTGCTGCTTACCCCTGCTGGCGGGTTATGGAGTCGGCCAGGCCCCTGTTCTGGGTGACTGCCCGTGTGTTCACTGCATTACTATTGCCAGAATTCGGTTTGCCATGACATAAATACCCTACTGGTGGGCGGGATATTGATTGACTTTATGGGTTGAAATTCCTATCCTTTCTTCTCCTCATATCTTTATGGGGATTACCAATGGCGCGCTTACTCCGCTTTGTCATCCCCGATCAAACCCCAGCATGAGATTGTTCGTGGCAATAATCGAGAACCGATATTCTATGTGGATGATGACTATGAATCGAGTTGACCCCATTGCTCTACACTATGTTTATAAACTGAAGAAGGGTTGAATGCCCGCGTTCTTGATATGAGAACCGGTCATTCGGGGCCATGAAAGAAACACATATGGAAGCGTAATGAAAAAACAATTCAGCTTATCTTGTCATAAATATCTACTTCTGGTAGCAGCACGATCCAGAGTATGGATTCAAAGCAATTCAGTAAGGTATATTTGGTGTATCACCTTTTGTATCTACCTAGGTGTAGGGTCTGCAATGGCTGTCGGATTAACGCCTGTTGCAGTCGAAGAACATGAGGTAGAAAAATCCTCTACAAGAACAAACGATACCTACCCACCAGCGTATTCATGTGTTGATGATTCCACTTTAAGCAGTACGACTGAATCAGCTAATCAAAAGGTTAACTCAAAATATATTGCTCTTACAGAGATCAATAATGGAGAGCAGTGTTTGGTGCGGCTGCAGGATGTTCGTAGGGCGTGGCAGAATGGGAGCATAAAAGTAATCGATGTTCGGTCGCCACAAGCATACAAACGTATACATATTCCGGATTCAATCAATATTCCTGAATACGCTATACGCACCAAGGGTTATCTGAAGCAGGAAAAACTACTTCTTGTCAATGATGGGAAAAGTTATGAACATACACTCCAAACATGCAGCAGGCTGAAGGGTAGTGGGTTTCATGATGTATCAGTGCTTGCTGGCGGGATACGGGCCTGGATCAAGCGAGGGGGAGCAATAGCTGTTGTCCCCAATAATCCAGGCCTCCATCAAAACCCCATATCCCCTCGACAATTGGTAAGTTCTCAACAGGAAATGGAGTGGTTGTTTATGACAGATATTAAGGATTTACAGCCTGTGAAGCAGGTTATCAATAGCGATAATATCCTGACACTTGATGCTCAACGATCACAGCTAAATACCAAGATTACTCAAATGCAGGATAACAACCCATCAATAGTGCCTGTAAATATTGTCATTATTACCGCTACCGGAAATAAAACTGTACCAAACAAAGGGCCGATCAGAGTGAGTCATCCAAATCCGGTATTTTTTTTAGAGGGTGGATTGAGTGGTTATAAACAGTATCTGGCCAGTCACCAGTTACTATTAGCAAAAAGCGAACGAGGACCTCTTATCCACAGGGGATGTGGCGGATGACGCTGCTTCGTACCCCATGGGGGTTTATTATCGTCATGAGTGTTTTTGTAGTTACACTCTTCTACTTGTCATGGTCGCTGCCAGTCGAAAAGCAAGATGATCTAACTTCTTCGTATCCAATTGAGCGCAATATCAGATACAGTTATCAATTGAAGAATATCTCAGGTACATTTCTCAAAGAAGCCGAGTTCTGGACTCATGTTCCTGTCAAACAGACCTCATCGCAACAAACACGCAATATTCACTCAACAGCCGCATATAAATTAGAGAGTGATGTAGAGGGGAATCAGCGTCTTATTTATACCGTAAAAAACATACCTCCTTACGGAACCAAGACGATCACAATCAATGTCAAGCTTGCCATGTCGGATAAGCCTAATAACCTTCCGTCGTCGGATGTGAAGGCTTTTCTTAAAAGTGAGCGATATGTGGAGACAGATTCACCGGCAATCAAAGCGCTATCGGAGAAATTAGCGGGTGAAAACTCCCAAGAAACGGTGGCATCGAACTATACATGGGTTACCAAAAACCTCTTGGATGAAGGCTATGTGAAAAACGACAGAGGGGCATTATATGCCATCAACAACAAGAAGGGAGATTGTACCGAATACATGTACCTGCTGACAGCCCTTAATAGAAGCAATGGGATACCAACCAGAGGTATTTCAGGTTTTGTTGTCAGAGAAGATGCAGTACTGCGATCATCTGACTATCACAATTGGACGTTGTCCCTGGTTGATGGTTTATGGCAACTCATTGACCCTCATAAAGAGATATTCATGACCCATAGTGCGGACTACATTGCGATGCGCCTGCTTGGAGGAATTGGTTCCAATAGCGCCCAAACACTATTTGGTGGTAGCCCAGGCCTGGAGATTGTAATGAACTAGGAGGGCACCTCATTTCATCTGCAACAGAGAAATAGCTTGCAAACAGGAAGGAAATCTGGCAGATTAAAACGAGTTATTGTAGTCAGTAGGGAAATTAAGAAAAAAGGTAAAGGATCGTACGCCAAAACCCCGCGTCACTTCTTTATTAGTCGGACTGACTGATCGACTAAAGAATCAGCAGCCCGTAAACACTAAATCAATACCACCGATCGGCATCCCACTAGTGGATGTCGCTGACCCTTTGCGCCTGAATGATCTCGGTTGTTGAGGTTACGGTGTAAAGTAATCGGTAGCCATAGAAAATGGATGGGGAGTTATGGTGATTAACAGTGCCACCGGGATGTGTCGTGTTACCTCGTTGTTTATCGTCTTTCTGTTTTTGGGGAGTGCGCTCTTCAGTTCTCAGACAGCGGCGGCAGAGCCGGTCTGTGCACAAGTCAAGATCGAGATCAAACAGGAGCTGACCCTGGAGCGGCAAGCGTTCGATGCGATGATGCGCATCAACAACGGTCTCGACACCCTCTCCATTGACGATGTCGATGTCAGCGTCAGCTTCCAGGACGAAGCCGGCACCAATGTTCTTGCCACCACGGATCCCAATGACCCCGACCCCGATGTCAAATTCTATATCCAAATCGACTCGATGGATAAGATTGATGATGTCAGTGGCAACGGCACCGTAGCCCCCGGCACCACGGCGGAGATCCACTGGCTGATCATCCCTGCTGCCGGTGCGGCGGCTGATGCCCCCAACGGCAAACTTCATTTCGTTGGCGCCACACTCAGTTATACCCTGGGCGGTGAGCAGGAAGTGGTCGAAGTAGCACCGGACTTCATCACCGTCAAACCGCTGCCCCAGCTCACCCTCGACTACTTTCTCACCCAGGAGGTGAGAGGGGATGACCCGCTGACAGACGAGATAGAAGCGATAGAGCCCTACACCCTGGGTGTGCGGATAAAAAACAACGCCATTGC
>JBEVXV010000093.1:0-2999 GCA_040505915.1 Sedimenticola sp.
CGCTATCCCGTCAATGAGGTGTCCCCATTGCGGATAGGCGGGAGTGTCCAGCCATGACTGGATGATGTCGATCAACCATTCTGTGCCGTAGACTGATTGCAGCCGGATCATGGCCCGGGCGGTTTTGGGGCTGAGTGCATCGGGACTCAGCGGGAGCAAAAGCCCACGGGCAAGCTCGGGACTGTCAAGCCTGTGCGCGAGTCTGAAGAGGCGGTTGAATGAGGATGGCTTTATCTCGGCCCCTACTCCTCTAAGGCCGGACCAGTTGGGAAGAAGCTGGCGTACAATCTCCTGGGATTGGGGATGCGTGCTCTTTTTATCGGCCAACCCTAGCAGTTCCCGGATCATGGTTTCGGGGTCGATCTCAAGCAGTGCGGAGTAGCGCTCTTCCCGGCTCCAGAGGATGATCGCGGCCCGATGGTACCAACGTTCCATGGTGTTGCCGTAGTTGCCCATCCACCCCTCGTGGTCCGACTGGAAGGGGTCGAGTTCGCTGTTTTCTCTGGTCCAGCAGATCTCAGCACTGCTGGGATGCCACTCGGGCAGGGCGATGCTCTTTCCCCGCTGATCACGCCAATATTTGATAATGAGGCTCTCTTCGATCAGGTCGAGTAGTTCGACATCGCTCGCCTCGTCATCCTCTTCGTCATCCTCTTCGTCATCGTCATAGCTCCAACGCCGCCGCCTTGCGCCATAGCCCCAGTAGGGCTCTTCCTCCTCGCACTCCCATAACTCCCTGACATCCGCCAGGGTCAGATGGATCTCCAGATCCAGGGCGGTTGCCGCCTCCAGCAGGGCGGTTGCCCGCAACCGATCGGCACCTTTAAGGGCTTTCCAGGAGACGCCTTTGGGCGTGTACTGGTGATCCAGGAGGTAGACTATCTTGTTTGAAAAGTGGCGGCTGTATTCAGATTCTCGGGTGGGTGGGGTGGCGAAATATGCTTCCAGTGTACTGGTTACTCCTTGCTGGGCCTGGGGCGGAAGGGCCGATGCAAGCCCTTTTTTGTCCTCTTGGAGAACCATGTTGTAGATCAGGGCGACACGATAACCCGCTGTTATCGGGCGGACTGCATGCTGGCAGTCGGCATAGAAGGCGAAGAAGGTAAGTTTGTCCAGTGCGGTCCGGCTGCTCTGAAAACGTTTTTCCCCGCCCTGATGCTCGATGATCAGGCCCCCACCGCTATGGGTCGAAGGCAGCACCACGACAAGGGTGGCGATCATGCCGTTGCACTTTTCAGAATCCTGATGGGGTGCGAAAAATTGCCCCGGTCCGTAGATCAGTACATCGTGCAGCTCCGGCTTGAGCCTCTCCTGTTCCGGCAATCCCAGTTTGTCCTTGAGCTTGTTCAGGGTGGGGATGAGGGTCTTGTTCCAAAGACGCTTGTCGATCTTGACCCGGCTTTTGGGGATTTTCCAGGTGTTGCGCACCTCCGTGTCGAGACAGGTTTTGTCCCGCCAGCCAAAGGGGGCCGGTCGCGCCACCTGGATCAATTTTTTGGCCACGGCGGGCTTGAGGGGGAACCGCAGCCGGCCGATGGGGTTGATCTCGATCTGTAAATCTTCCGAGCCAGTGGTCTCCCTGGCGGCAAAGGAGCCCTGGGTTTCGAGTTGCTCCAACGCTGTAATCACTTTTTTCAGCATTTCGAGTATCACCTCTGGCGGTTAATAGATCCCTGTACGCTCACAGCAGAATCCCTGCTGCTGTACGTCTTGAAAAGGTGTCACTGCACCCACCTGAAAGTTATCCATCTGCACTGGGCTATTGAGAAGCTACAATAATTTTCAAGACAACTCACAGGATATCGCACATCGATCACATACGTTTTAGCTAGCATGAAGCCACCAATACTTGCTCCTACCTACCATTAGGCTGAAGGTCTTTTATGAAATACCTGCATTTCACTTATTCATTAATTGGGTGTTACCAAGTAGCAGGAAGGCTTATGGCTGCTTTTTCTTGTAGGAGCGCTTTCTCGTAGCGCGATGGATATTTGGGTTCATCCAGATTTTACATCAACGCATGGAGATTAAAGAGTAAAGACCCACGGTTCAGTTCCCCCTGGGTGCATCAGTACTGGCACAAGCAATGCTACAGCAATAAAGCCTTGCCTTATTTTTTTTCAATAAAAATAACATCGGATAAACCTTTAAAGTGGTCATCAGATGTTATTAGGCTTGCTTTGTGGAATTGAGCGCTTGCATAAATAATCGCATCAGCAAACGAAAGTTTATGTTCGGCTGAAAAATCAGCAGCAGATAATGCGATGGATGTGGACAGAGGAATTATTTCAGCCTGTTCTGTTAAGGCTATGGCTTCTAATGCCTGTTGAATACCCTTTTTTCTTGCCACCCATTTATAAAGTTCAAACTGAACTGAAGTGGGAACCATCATTGAATTCAGCTTATTAAAATAGGGTTCATATTGCTTTCTAAGCTGCCCATCGGTTAACCATTCTATCCAGCCACAGGTATCAATCAGAATTTTCACAAAGCGCGTTCCTGCCTGTCCCGATATTCGGCGGGGTCTTTGTAGTCACAGGATGACAGCATCCCCATGGATTCCTGAATTGATCGCATGGGAATTAACTCAATAATGTTTCCTCTTGCAACCAGTGTGAATTTTTGCCCGGCCTGCAGATGCAAGTCATCTCTAATTGCTTTGGGTATGGATAATTGAAATTTACTGGAAAGTTTACTCTGGATCATAATTATTTTACCATTTCATTATCGATCGATTAATCGTAAATCAACGGCAGCAGAGAAGCAAATTTTTCCACCGCAAACATAGGCCACTGATCAGGTCAATAATTGACAGTTTACCTGTTTCTTCTCGCTCTTCTCCGCCATGGCTTCTGTGGACGCAGCACTCGACCAGCAAGCTGTTCCAGATGTTGCAGAAATGTTTCGTCGCCAAGTGGTCGCCCTGTTCTCCCGTGCATGCGAAAAACCTCTTTCGTGGATTCGTCCAGGTCACATATCCAGATAGCCGCGTCAGTCAC
>JBEVXV010000094.1:0-8241 GCA_040505915.1 Sedimenticola sp.
ATCATTAGTTAAAATCGTCAGACATCTTGGCGGCCGTCTTGAATAACACGGCTTCTTTTGAGCTCAGTTTTTCAAACGTCATACCATTGAACTGAAAAGGTTTCCATGTATATTTGCTGTCAATTTCAGCTTTCTGTGTTTTGTTTTTCAAGGTTGACTTGATAGTACCTAATTCCTCTGTGCTAATTTCGGATATTTTTGTAACTGTACAGGGTATGTGCAAACAAATTTGTGAAAAATCGGTTAAAAATGCTCAGAAAAAATGGCAACATCACCTTTTGTTATGTTAATACATCACTAAAGACATTCTAACTAGTTGCCAAAAATTATCATTCCATGCCTACGGGAATACATAGGCGCCCGCACTATACTCCAAACATCTGTAACACGTGAACATGATTCCGACTTACCTATTGTCAGAGATTCAAATCCATTAATACATTTCTATGACGTCACGCTATTGTTGCAACTGTGAATTATTTTTTAAGAATTCACTGCTCTGAAGAAAAGAATCAACAGTCGCCGCACGGGATTTTGCGCTGAAATCCCGTGCGGTAGCTTGTATTTTACAACTTCTCACCAGTGAAGCTTGTTATTTAATACACAAAACCATGAAACACGAGACCACGGAGTTGTGTATTAGCCTCCACTGAAATGTCATTTGCACGTGAACCTTACGCTTCATTGACTAAGGCCACGTTTCCATTACGTCCGTATCCGTATACGTTTGCGATTATTTGATCCGATTTCTTCTAAACGGATACGGAGACGAACACGCATGTAATGGAAACGAAGCCTCAAGTTACACTGCGTGCGTTTCTACATTGTATGTATCAGTTAAAACAGAGTCTTTCTATATAGACAGAACATTTGATAGTGGGTCTCTGGTCGAAAAAAAGTGAACATTTGCGGGACGCACGGACGGACGGACAAGGGTAGCACATAATGCCCCCAATTAACAAAGGGCAATAAATCCAACATTTAAAGAAAAAAATCGAACGAACTGAAATATGTTGAATTTTACGAAAATAATGTCAAATAACATGGTACGGAAGCTTAATCCCAGATTAGCTCACACGGTGAAACTCGTTACGCATCACTTTAATGTGGTTATATATACATCCGATCCTCGAATATTGAAAGTATCGTTTTGGGACGAAATGTGAATTAAACTAGAACGACAGTCGCCAACGACAGCATTGTACCCCCTGCCGTCACCTCCATCCCGGGGGTCATGTGTAAAGTGTTACAGTAGCCAAGTGTAGAGTATGGCATATGGGTCAGTTAGGGGTGATGTCTGTACTCCTTGTTGTCAACGGCATTCCGGTACATCAATATGTATTCATGTTTTTTATGTTTCTTTAAAATTTTCCATACGGTATTTGAGATAAACTCCAAACAAGGTACTTAAAAAACGATAATGATGATGATGATGAAATGTGGTTTAACGTCCGTTCAACAGCTAAGGTCATATACAGACGGGTGGGCGGGTTCGATTCCCGCTCGTAACCTGTTTTGGAGAACCGCTCCAACATGAGGGAAAATTCCAACATGAGCACTGAATGTATTTACATCGAGATACATATGCATTCAGTTCTTACATTAGAATAATCCTGATCTGGCGACAGGTCCGTAACACCAGAATCACTTAGCTCCGTCCCCTAATAGTAATAGGAACCGACTTATCCTATTACTATTATTAGGGACATAACATGATTTGACGTCAAATGCAGGAAGAACACACCTGAAAGCCAAACCATGTAGCAAGGGATCCCGGAAAGGATGAACCCCATTCGTTAAATTACCCTTCGCTGCGCCCTCCTACCTCCCACCTTAAAAAACGAACGAAGTGTGATAACTCCGAAATGAGCAAAACGAGAGTTGTCCTCCTTGTCAGCAAGGCTAACTTGGGTTAATATCAATGAATATGTGACGACGTAAAATCCATTATAGTATTCCCCGACTTTCGTCCTGGGGATACAACTAAATGTTAGTGTTCATTGCTCATTGGGGCTTCATGTTCAAGTTAATTGTGATATTCAAAGGCGTGGGATGCTGTTCTAAACAAATGCGCTTCCTGTCATCCTGCTCCCCAGACGTTTGGGCAGTTGCATTGATGACAGCAGATGCATGTCGTTTCATGTTCAAATCAGTGCGCTTGTACTCTCTGACGGTCTCACTTCGATGGCCCGTGATTTCGCACACAAGCTGTTCATCTAGACCGGCCTGGTACAGTCTGGTCGCCGCCGTCGCTCGAAGCGAATGATTTGTCCTGAAACCTTTCAACCCCGCCTCCATGCACAGTCTAGCTACCGTGCCACGCAACTGATTTACCCCCAGGGGTGCACACGCAAACCATGTATCCTCCGGGCCCCTGGCAGCGGGCAATGGTCTCAGGTAGAAGGAGTCAGCTGGCCTCTTCTCAGCGGGTGGACTACAACAGTAGAGACAGAGCTCGAGACGTTCGTTTTACAAACCCTCCTGCCAAGTTGGAAAAACATGAAATTGGAAAATCAGATTTTTGTGTTTCCTCCTCTCAGAAATGTGGGTTTACGTCCGTTCAACAGCTAAGGTCATATACAGACGGGTCGGCGGGTTCGATTCCCGCTCGTCATCTGTGTTGGAGAACCGCTCCAATACGAGGGAAAATTCCGACAGGGTATATTTTAGATATCAATAGTTTATGCTATTTTATATGGATTGATGGAAAATTCTAAGTAAACATAAATACTGAATGTATTTACAGATACATATACACTATATTAGAACATCCTGATCCGGCGACAGGTCCACAACACCATGATCACTTAGCTCCATCCCCTAATAGTAATAGAAACCGACTTATCATACAGTCGATGGTGGTGTTCCGAACCAATTTTAGGGTATAGTTTGCTATCAAGTCAATAATGGTCAATGCGTGGCAAACTGTTTTGGAATAGCTTGACAAACACCCCCTTTATGTTACCAGACCGATTTCTTCTCAGAATTCCAACTCCTTCTATGGTAGATATGTATGCGTTTGAGGCACATCATTGGTCTAGTTCCGAATCGTTTTTCCAGTTCCGAATAATATATGCAGCCATCGTGTAATGTGAAGCCATGATCATTTAAAGTGTATACACTACTGTAGAACGATGATTGCGAACTACCTGATGCAATTTCATATCATTACTTTAAAAAAACCTGCATTTAGAGAGTAGATAAAGATGATACAGAGTAAAATAATTTGCCATGTACACAAATTGAGCTAAACTAATAACTGAAACTAGGGGAGTGTTTCAAGTGCAGCCCATGATTATATGTAGCAAGCAGCACCTCCAATGACACCGATTTTGACAATTTCACCGAGTTATTTCCATTGAAACTACTTCCGGGGTGTTCCCGTCGCTTTTATTTGCGTAGTTTCTTGTTTTCAGGCCACGTTTCTTAGTTTATGGTAGATTTTAAATACATATTAAAACTTTAAACAACGCAACGTCAAAACGAAACAAAAATACGCCGGTCGATTGTACTGCCCGGGACGCCCCGGAAGTAGTTCCAATCGATGTTACTCATGAATTTTCAATGGACGTAGACTGGTTGTAAGAGAGGTGTATAGCTCAGATTATATTTTGTACATAAATTGGCAGCCTAATTATGCCTATACTACCTCCTTTAGATCCACGCCGTGGTGTTTACAATTCTCAATGTTGCATTATTCGGAACTGGGAAAAGACCCCCCAGTGGTTTGAAGATGTTTCTCTCGTTAAGTACACAACATTTGATTATTTCTTTAACAGAATAGATTCAGCTGTGAATAGAGATAGTGACTGCAAAAGAAAAATGACATTTACTTTACATACATGGTTTTAATAGGCAAATGTTTTGCAGTGTTTCGAATCCGACCGTTTTTTTCTCCCCAGTTGCATGTGACACGAAGGGGGGATAATTCGCTCATATCCGAGAAAAACGAAGCATAATTTAAATTTGGTTGCATAGTTGTATAGGCCATTGGCTACTTATCACAAAACAACAGTTATAAAAAGCCAGTTTGTTATGCATTGCTTGTGACACACTGATCAGGTCGGTAGTATGATCAAAACTGTGAGTATTCGGAACACCACCATAGACTGTATTACTATTATTAGGGATATAACATGATTAAACGACAAATGCAAGAAAAACACATCTGAAGGTCAAACCATGTAGTCAGGGATCCCAAAAAGGACGAACCCCCATCGTTAAATTACCATTCGCTTATAGGTCGGAAATGCAGCATATAAGGTATAGGCAGTTCTGTTAGAAAACTAGAAATGTGTCCGTAGGACACGGATGCCCCCACGTATTGGCAGCCATTTTGTACACAAAACGACTAAGTCAATGAAGCGGAAAAAGTAGGTCAAGATCAAATGAAGGTCACATGTCCTATGTTGTTTTCTGATGTCCACTAGTTGCTGATCATATTGTCCAAGTTTGGTGGCTGTAGGTGTATCAGTGGTCGAGTTACGGATTTGACAAAAAGGTGTACATGTTGCGACAAATATGTGTACATTTGCGGGACGGTCGCACGGACGCACGGACGCACAGACGCACGGACGGACGGACGGACAAGGGTAAAACATAATGCCCCCCAAATAAATTTGTGGGGGCATAAAAAATGACCTATAGAATAGCTTTGTACGGATCCTTAAAATGCACTTACCACTTTGCAATATATGCTTTGAAGTACCGGAGGAGACACCGATCCGGGTTGTCTTTGTTGGGGAACGCAAACACGACCTTCTGTTTGATTTTTCTGCTAGCCAACCCACCTTGGTTCGTTTTCGACACGTCCTCTGCATAGCGCAGCGCTTCACCACCATCGCCGGATGAAACAATTGTTAACTGGGGGTTTGCCCATCGCAGATTTCGGTGCTCCAGGCCGGCGCGGAATGCAAAGTTTAATCCGATCAAGTACACTAGTGTGTCAAGAAGACGTTTTGGTGTTTCCATTCCTAATACGCCCTTCGTCCACATGTCATCTTCCTCTCCTTCTGTTATAATTTCAGCCTTTTTCTTACTAGTTCCGATTCCTGCGGATGTCCTCTCCTTCATAATATAGTCCAAAGTATTCCTAATTTGCACAAATGTATCGTCACTGATAAGCTTATACATTTTGCCCTTCTGTTCTAAAAAAAGTTGACACTGAATCACCAATTCATATAAGGTCTGCGCGGGGTAGTCGTCCCCATTCAGCTTCTTCACCTCGCATAGAAATCTAGAAATCGAAAAATTGAGTTCGTCCTTCGTCATTTCTTCCAAACTCGGATGAATATAGCTAATTGATGGGTCAAATGCGTGTAACTCGTTACGTTGACGTTTCCACGTTGCAAATAGGTTGACGGCCCAGCTGATTTTCTTCTCCGTGTTTGCAGCCAAGCTGAAATGAATGAGAGCACATGATCAATGTATGTACATGTAAACACAGGTCGAAGTATAAGAAAATGCCACTACATGGGTTAAATCCACCTAACACCAGCTGTAATTAATTAAAAATGAAAGCTAGAAATGTGTCCATAGGACACGGATGCCCCCACGTACTGGCAGCCATTTCGTACACAAAACGACTAAGCCAATGAAGCGGAAAAAGTAGGTCAAGGTCAAATAAAGGTCACATGACATATGCTGTTTTCTGATGTCCGCTAGTTGTTGATCATATTGTCCAAGTTTGGTGGTTGCAGGTGTATCAGTGGTGGAGTTACGGACTTTACAAAAAGGTGAACATTTTTCGGGACGGACGGACGTACGTATGGACGGACGGACGGACAAGGGAAAAACATAATGCCCTCCAAATAAATTTGTGGGGGCATAAAAATGCAGCAAGGGAAGAAAAATACCTGGGACTCGAACCCGAGATACCTCCATCACTAAGACAGCTCTCTAACAACAAACTGAGCTAACCGGACATATATAAATATGTTTCCCCGCTAGATGGGTTATAATTACACCGTTACTATAAATTAAATAAAAAATTGGTTTATATATAGATATGTAAATGAAGGTCACTAATGCAAGTTTAACGTTCTGCTACGTACATGTCGTAGTCGTCAGTATATACAAAAGCGTTAATAACATTGCATAAAGTGACATTGACCTTGGATTTTAGGCATGGGTCACATGCGGGATGTGCATGTACATGTACATGTAAGATATTGTGAATGCACGCATTGTAGCCAAGTGCTATGTTAATGCGTAAAGGGTCATTCCATCTCAAATCAACGAATCGCCCACGCACTTTGGTTTCAGATTTGTCTTATATTCACAGTATATCATCCACATCCATTTTCCGGAACACATCTGAAGTTTTAGCTCTCTACTTCGAGTGAGATATGGCTATTTTAGTGCATGATGTATAGCGGGATTTTTTCACTGATTTTTTTACTATATGTTTAGCCCGTCATATCTGAATAAATCCGTTACATAAAAGGCTGGAAACTTTAATTTTGTGACTGTTTATATGAAGCTAAATATCAAATAAATAACTAAACAACCATTTTACTCCAAGTTTTGTGGTAAAAAATGTGCATGTGGCCATATAGTAACATTTCTAAGAATAGTATCAATTTGAAGCTACTGATATATGTATTTTTTATTTAGAAATTTCATCATCTGTTTCGAATGTTTTAAAAAAATATCATCGTCTTCAACCATGCGCTCACATACAAATTCCACATCTGCTGTAAAAATGTCATCAACGTATTGGCGTCATTTACGGAAGACATCACTGACTTTGTAAAACAAGGCATGTATGTGATAAAGTATGAAATCCCATGCAACGACTCATTATGCAACGAAACCCGAGCTGAATGGAGCAAACGTATTAGTCCACGGCTTATCTATCGCGATTACCTACACATTTATGGTATTTATTATACAACTCTACCTGCGTATACATGTATGAGTTATCGAGATGTCGAATAGTGCAATGTGATTGGCACACATTCACTAAGCATGGTGAACTACTTGAAGTAGAGGTAAAACTTCAGATATGTTCATAATAATGGACGGGGATGATTTACTGTGAATGATTATCAGACACATCCGAGACCAAAGTGCGTGTGAGATTCCAAATTTTAGTTGAATTGAGATGGACTAACCCTTAAGCGGTTGAAGTTATTGCGATATACCAAATTTGAAAACGACTAAGTCAATGAAGCGGGAAAATAGTAGGGCAATGCTTTGCCAAATCAAGGTCACATGACCTATGCCGTTCCGGACAAGGCGAGTGTCTCGGCGGCGGCGGCGACGGACGCGGCGTGACGACGTCAAATCCAGTGTCCCCAGACTTTCGTCCGGGGGATACAATAATCAAATGACTGCAATGAGGTATGTACATGTACATCACTACATGTACCACGTGTTCAATATTCCTAATATAGGTTTGTTTACCTTCTAACACCGCGCTTTTTAATATCTTCCTCTGTAACAATTGTTCCAAGTCTCAACGTCTCCGCTTTCGTGGAGCTTGTGGATGGCAAGGTCGCCGCCACTTCTGCCTCTGCTTCGTCAAGCGCGGTGCATAATATGTCATCGTCGCTGGAAATGTCTTCTAGCATCAGATCATCGATGTATGATGATGTACTCTGACAACGTGGTGACCCATCCGTTGTAGAATCTAAATGAAACAAGAACTCATTGAAACTGATGGATACACGTCGGGTGTGGCGCAGAAAAAAGTATGGTTGATGATAAACACGCATATGCATGTGTGAAGTGTCATTAAAATATATCGAGCCGTATTCGAGATAGGCTCCGGACAAGATATATCCATAAAAGACGAACAAAGGGCAATAACTCCAATATTACCGACACTAGAGTTGTCCTGTTTGGTAGTGTTGTTCCGATTAATCGATCATCGCGAGCATCAGTCGCGAGGGGCCCCGACTTGATGATCGACTAACATTTTCCATTAATCGACTAATTGCGTACATGTACACAACCTCCAGAAAATGATATTTCTGAGCAATTTTGTAATCACATACATGGTAATTATGTTTTAATCATAATGCATACATGTAAAATGATGCTTGCTGAGGTTTTATGTATGATTTGCAACATTTTGCAAATATTGATATCTTTCATTCTAAAGGATGATCGCCAAAACCACCTCTTTGCTTACTTTAGCAACATAATATTAGTCGTGATTTTAATCGATGATCGATCGCGAACATGTCCGATAATCGATTAATGTTTTCGGAGCCCGATTCCCAACACTACTGTTTG
>JBEVXV010000095.1:0-4525 GCA_040505915.1 Sedimenticola sp.
TTTGAATTAGAGGACTCAAATTCTTTTTGGTGTTCTAAAGTTTCTACTGCAATATTAGAGTCCTGTGTTACAGCTGCATAGTGTTTGGCTAATAAGTTCGCTTTGCCCAAAGAATCAGCAGCTGCAATATTCCCTACTTTTAATAAGGGGACTGCCTTAAATTGATTTCCATTAATTTTGCGAATCTTGTCCCAAAATGGTTTTGAACTAACAAATTTTCCATTATTTGCCTTAACAATCATTGATTCGCAAAACTGATCCCAGCAGTCTGTTTTGGCCTGAAGTACAGTATGGCTCACCTCCCTTTGCGTAACCCTATAGTGTTCAAGGTTCGTTGGAGTAGGGTTACGTTTGAGTTTGGATAAACATTTTTTTCGTGCCCGGACCGAAAGTTCACACGCATGGTTCCACCACGGGCAACTCGGCCTTTTATTTTCCCTCACCCTGGAGACGGGGATGGACTCCTTTGCCCTATCCATGATAAAAGAAATTATATTATCATTGAATATGTTGACGTCCTCGGCCCACACATCGTTTAATATGACCCTCCCACATTTATCTCTGAATAAATCCCAATCCGCTTTTTTGAAGTTAAGAAATTCCTGAGCTACTTCTACTTTCCCTTTGGTGTGCTCATATTCGACATAGATTGGGAAGTGGTCTGATCCAAAATTATCGTCCCCCACCGCCAATTTAGTCTTGCTTGCTATACCTACAGAGGTAATAGCAAGATCTAATACAGAGCCTGTGCCTCTAATTGGGTCAATTCTGGTAATAGTACCATCATTGAGAATTACCCCCTCAATTTCCTCCACCCATTCCCAGTAAAGTTTACCTTGTGAGTTGGTGACAGGTGAACCCCACCCCACACTGTGGGCATTCATATCACCAACAATTAAAAATTCACCAGTGCACAGGTCCTTTAGTTTATTAAGATCAGACATCACCGGATGTCTAGAGTACAAATTTATCAAATTTAGTGTATGATTACCGTTTAGGTAAATTTTGAATGCGTGGGTTTCCAAAGGTTCCAAAACAGTATTTTGTGAAACGGTGCATGAGCCCAGGTCGTCAACATTCATATTCTCCCTAAAATAAGTAATCAATCCCCCCCGATATAATTTATTATTTCTGCCCGGGCAGCCTGGGATTTGGTATGCCGTGTAGCCAGGGATGGGAGGTGCGTCGTTACTGCCCTTTCCCGATTCCTGGATACACAGCACATCAACATCATTCTCAGATAAAAAATGAAAGATTTCCAGATACTTATTATCGGATAAGACTCCACAATTAAGGGACATAATCACAATACTTTTACTGTTGAATTGTATTTAGCGTAAAATAAGGATCGAGACAACTGGGGACACCGGTTCAATGCTTGAAGCGATCATGTTTTGCTTTTGGCTTACGCGGCGATCTGCCCGTCGGTAGGCCCCCCGCATGACTGAAACCACTCCTACTCGGTTGGCCCTTTAAGTGCCCCCACCTAAGGACAGGGAGCCCCGATCCCCTCCCGCGCGGGGCCCCCACAGAAGATGCAGAAGACGCGTGCGGCAAAGGGGGTTTCCCAGTTACGCCCGTGTCAGGGATAACTACAGGTGGCTTAGTGGCAAGAGGAATTTTACTCTGGGTGGGAGAGCAGACGGGAGAACGAATGGGGAAGCTAGGAGGGTCTGTAAATTTTCTCGAAGAGGTTTCCGAGATGTATCGTTCAGTTTCTGCTTCTCTTGCGTTAATTATAACGTCAAGAGGTGTAGAATGTTTATCTGGTGTGTTCGCAGGCCGCGTTATGTAGGACGAGTGGACAGCTTGGTCTAAAGTGACCAATATCAATTTTTGGACCATCTCATTATGTTCCACGGGGAGAAGACGTAAAGCACACAATTGCGTATGTTCATAGAGTAATTCGACTATACGTTGCACTTGTGTGGTAAAGCAAAAGGAACCAGAGGTTGGAATTTGTAGCCTGCTTTTATCTTTTTCTATCCAGTAGTCCTCATATTTGGAGTGAATTCTTTCTACCACTTCAAACTCTGGTTTATTACTTATCTGGGGAGATGCAGTAAGGTCTACTGGGTTCTTAATACTGCCCACACTGCTCAGTGTTTCAGGGCTTACTTTAAGGGGATTATCGCGGGATTCTCCCGGAGAGCTAGGTTTGGCGGAGGGCGGAGGCATGCCACTCTCCACGAATTTTTCCATTTTAACGTTAGCCTTAAACTTTGATGGAGAGTCAAAAGGAACTCCAAGGACAGAGTCTGATGAGTCGGAGGAGATATTCGTTAGCATAGACTCTCCATTTAGGTGTGTTTCTCCAGGAGACGTTTCTGCTCTCACCACCCCCACCCCACCACCCCCCGACACCGGCAGGGGACATTTTACTTTTACGGGGACACTGTCCCCATCACGCTGCCCATCCGGGGAACACCCACCGCTCTCCACAAGCGTACCGACTAACACCCCGCTCTCCCCCTCTAGGGAGAGCGGGCTGATGGGTGAGCCAGGGGAGAGGAGAGCGCGCTCATTAAACGGTGAGAGCGTGAGCTCCCGGTGGTCCCCGGAAGGACCAGCTGCAATGGGGGACGGGGGTAGCCCTTCTGGCTGGTGGGAAAGGGACGAAAATTTATTTTCAGTGAAGTAAGGGCTAAGGATTTTCAAAGGTTCCTCCTGAATTCGCCCTGCATTTTCTGTACGAACTACGCACTCCATCTTATTTCCCAACGACGGGGACTGGCCGTTGGCCCCGCTATTGTCACGCTCGTGATCAGCGGGTCCAACTTTTGGGGTGCCCTCCCTCCCCGGGGTGGAGTGCATGAGGGTAGGGGTCGAAACTACTTTTACCTCCCCCGCCGCACACGCGTCCAGGAGTGCCGTGGGGCGACTATATGACCCGTACTTAGATAGAGCGTCCCGCCAGGTGAGGCCCCGAGATCTCATAATCTTAGATATCCCGAGGGCCTCCCCATAGCGGGGGCATGTATGTGACCATGCCCTATGGGCCCCCCCACAATTGGCACACTTGTAAAAGGAGGAAGTACATTCCTTAATGTAGTGGGGCCCCGCGCATGAGGCACACCGGTTTTCCCTTTTACATGTCCTCGCCCCATGACCGAACACCTGACATACAAAGCACCTCAATGGAGGGCGTACAAACTCTTGTACCTCATAATAGATATCGTCTGAGATACGTATCTCAGACGGCAGAGAGGTTGATGCGAAGGTCACCTTCACTGCCCCTGTGACCCGGCCGTATTTGTTAGTAAGTTGTTCCGTTAAGACGGCCTTGGACCCCGGATTTTTAAGAATACAATCCCGGATCTCATTGTAATGGCGGGGATGCACATTATGGATCACCCCTTGGCAAGTTGAGACATCTTTGGGCAGGGAAGGAGTAACCGGGATTCCTCCCATGATGGAGGTGTTTAGCCAGCGCGTGAGGGCTTGTGCGGAATGGGCGATGACATAACAATCCCCAGACCGTAAGGTGATGACCCGCTTGACCAGATTATCACCCAGCGCACTACGAGCCGCAGCCGAAACCTCAAATATTGACATATCATTGAAGTTCTTCGCGGCCCCAGTGGCTGTTCTGAACACCACGGCAAATTTGTCTGTCGGGTGTGTAATGTAGTGGGAATGGGCCGGGTCCGCAGCGGGTCCCAGACGATCCGTCTGGTTCGAGGATACACCCCGGGGTCCCCCATAAGCCAACCTGCCTATATTCACCATTCTGGTAAGCGGATTATCCAGGGGATTATCGGGGGAAGTCTCCAGGAGATGCCAGAAGTTCACAGAATTACAAGTTACAAGTTACCAGTTACCAGTTACTGATTAGGTTACGATGTTACGGGTAAGTTACGATGAACACTTATCAAACTATCAAACTATCAAACAGCTGTAGTATGAAGTATACTAGAAATAATAATATAGTATGATGATTTGTCTCACTGAATAATTTGGCATAACAGCTATAGAAAATTACCAGTTACAAGTTACTAAATAAGTTACGAGGGACCCTATCAAACAGCTATAGAATACTAGAGATAGCCTAAAGTATGATAGTATATTAAAGATCAATATCTAAACTAATTAAATTTTCAGATATTTTGACAGAAAAAATGCCAGTGTGTACAGTATGACAAAAAGACTATCGACTATGCCTGAATTTAGTGAGGGTTATTTCACTATTGATTGTTAGACGTCAATTTACCAGATATATTTTTGTTCTATTTGACCTAAGGTAAATACTATGTCAACCAGGCACCTCTTCGAGTATGGGATGTGACACTGAGTATACAGGCTGGAAGATGAAATATACACCTCGCAGATTTCACAGTTTTTACAAGTTACACAAATTTCAAAAGGTTCTCAATTTCACTAGTTTTCAAAATTCTCAAAATTTTCAAAACCGACGTCGGGAGTACAATATTACGTCGTAGAATACGACGCCGCTTAGCGCTCCCTTGGGCGGCCCCGAAAACCGTTCAGAATTCCAAAACTTCAAAACTTCACAAAACTTCACAAA
>JBEVXV010000096.1:0-4867 GCA_040505915.1 Sedimenticola sp.
TACCATATCATGGGAATATGTTCAGCAACACACAGATTATTTGGCACAAAATACCTTAGTATATGACGTGTTCCATATGTGACAAATGTTCCCAACGCTGTTTAATACATTTTACTTGAACACAACCTATGTAATAACTACTCTTCCTGAGTATTTTCTTAAAACAGGATACATGTACAATAAAAATAGTAATATAAGTACGCTCTCCGACTAGACCTTGCACTCAAAATACTCTATTTTGGCATAGCTAGCTTGCAAATAATACTGTTTGTGATATTGCTCTCAATATATTGAGTTTTCACATGGAATGATGCATTATTATATATGGTAACGTATGTTTCATATCCAGCTATAAGTTGTGAAACTTATTATGTACTGTTATAATTCACGGTACTATTTGAAAATAAATGTTTATAACATGATTTTACATTACTGTAGTCATTATAACACTGTTTTCTCCTATAAGTACATGTATGTACATTCACTCCCTTCGAAGATGCATGTAGCAATACGATGGCAATCGTATTGCTACATAGTTGACAACATCTAAAAATGAATATAATTTCCATAAGTGACTAGACTTCGCAATATATATACATATTGCATACATATGAACACTATACAAGTAAATGGTGCCTCTCTTGACACTTTGTTCTAAACAGTAACGTATGTTTCAAAACCCGGTACGCATATACAAGCTACAAACAGTTATATATCGTTGCATTCTCTCCATGTCGCGTGGCGGCTCTCGGCTTTCTTGTAGTCTTCCTCTGATAGTTTCATCATTCTTTTAGATCTACCAGTGGGAACAGGGGGAGAGACAACACACAATACATTTTCCGGCGCAACCCAAACGACATCCATTTGTGTAGGCCATTGGAATAATTGCTTCTTACACTGCATGAAACTGATCTGTAGCTCGTCATCGCTGTCATCGATAACGATTACCTTACCAACATACCAAATGTCATCATAAACAACTGCAACATAATCGTCTATAACAGGAACCTTGTAACTATTGCTCGAGCACGATTCTGGTTGCGGATCTGGTACACTATCAACGACTGTGTCTTGCTGATCTGATGCGGTATCAGGGACTGTGGCGGGTTGCTCTGTTACGTTATCAACAACCGTGGCTGGTGTTTTCTGTGATTGGTCATGAACACTGAAAGTATTCCAACTGTCACAACACTGTCCACCTAGGCATATGTCACAATAGCAGGAGGTGTCACGCGAGTGAAATGTGTTGTTCTGATACTTTGCAGAGTGTACCTTAAATGTTCCTTTGACTGGCGGGAAGGTCACCGATTTCAGGTATGAAGCTTTCTCTTCACATAGAGACTTGGGCACGTAGAAGAACTTTACTTCTGACATACTAGATGTGATTGCCCACTGAAAGAAGTCGTCGGCATCTTGGATCATGGCTTTTCCGGAATTTACAGCTTCATCAGCCATCCTTTTCACTGTGCCACCCAGCCCGTCACAAACACTTTTACCGTGTCCTGCCTCGTAATAGTTCCAGGTTGCAGGACATCCGTACAGTTCATCATGCTCGCAGATGCTATCGAAGATGAAACGATTTCTGTACTGGCTTGTTGGGGAATCGGTCAGATAATGAACATACTGTATTTCTCCACACCCAGGTAGGTCAATAGTGTCATTGAAAAACTTATCCATAATAGCCAGAACACTGCTGGAGCAATGGGAAAGTTCATCAGAGACAGCAACGTAGCTCTTGTGCATGATCTCATCAGTTTCCGTGTCCTTATAGTACACAACTATGGGATGAAGGGTAACTTGCGACGAGTTCCAATATGCCGACTGTATTTCCTGGGCACTTTTGCATGAATAGTTCTCGGCAAAATCCATGTGAAGGATTACCTCATGGTGTGGCAGTTTGTCTTTCAAATTTCGGGTTTCCGCAAACTGCGTTTTCATAATTCTGATGTGTTCCTTAAATATTGCAAGCTCCTGATCCCACAACTTGCAAAAGTCATCTCTTTCTAGCTCTTCTGTGACGACTTTCATCTTCTTCTTCTGATTTTCTAGTGTCACTCGTTTCCATTTGGTGTATACAACTTTCTCTGGCAGTTTATCTTTGTCGATGCTGTTTTCATCTTTTAAAAATTTGTCGGGATTCACTGTGTTGACAAGTCCAACTTGTTTCATGGCTTGCAGCTTTAAGGCAAAGTTCTGGTGTTTAGTACACAGACACACACTTCGGGTCAAGTGACCTGTTAATTGTATATACTTTGGTCTGATCCGACAGAAGGTAGCAAGCGAAATTCTTGACTCTGGGTTTTCAGAACAGTATTTCTGGTGAAGATTACCGAGGTAGTCTGTTAGGACCAGTGTTTGACACTTGACACCATCATCCTGTGTTGTATCTCTCTTACCAGGTTGCATTCTGGAGTTGTCTTCACGTTCTAAGAACTTTATTACAGTGTCCTTCTCCTTCGCTATTACTCTGATTCTCCGCTTCTTCGCGAAATCAATACCCGATTTTATCACGTGTGAGAGTTTGTTACGATTGATAAGCAACTCCTTACTTAGTCGCGTTTTGCATTTATACTTGTCAACTATTTTGCCCGACACCACACGGTAGACCATCTTCTTTAGGTTATCAGATGATGATGCTGTCTCCTTAAGCTCGCTAAGAACTGCATTTCCAAATATAAGCTGCTTCTTAACGTTCAATACACGTTTACCACGTAACCCTGCTCTGCGGAGCAATTCTGTTGCTCTACTCTTTGGCGTTAAACTATGTTTACTTTGGTACTGTCTTCGTATTTTCGTTTGCATACATTTCAACTTTTTCTTTATGCTACTGTATCTTATTTTCATTTTGCTAATTTTCGTTTCGGCCGATTTGAGTTTCTGTCTATATACTTTCTTCTTAGCATTGTGTAGTTGACTATTCTCAATTCCATGCAATCTCACTATCATTCTAGATCTACATTCTGAGGGAGATTGATCAGTTACAGGTTTCTGCTGCTCTTGAGGTGCTTGTGATCGTCCAGCTTGAACAATGTGTTCTCGGAGCTTTGCTCTATGTTTCTTCAATCGTTTCTTTGTTTCATCGTTTCTCTTCTTCCTTTGTACCTCCGTGAGATCAGCAGATCTCATATAATTTATTTTGAATCTTCGGCGTTCCTTAGCGAGAAAGTCTGGCCCCTCATTCTTCTTCCTTTCCCGGTATGCCCGTTGGATCTCGGAACGTGTCTTCGGCATATCGCTGAAAATATATGACAACAATTAACAAGGTGGCGAATCGCAGCGGCTGAAACAGGGAAAATCAACAACAACAACAAAATGAGTTGACAACGGAGGCTGGATTCAAAGCTAGTATCGTCGATATTTTCCTTAATATTTAACCGATTCTTATGAGATATGGCGCATCTAACAGGTGTTACTGGCCTGCATTTGATGGTTTCCTAACTTCGATCTATACTTGTGTCCTCTTTGCGAAGAATCTATTTCCGTGTTGGGAAACACAAACGACACGGAAACCGATTCTTGTCAAATACGACAGCAATTTGGATAAAAGTACAGAGGCTGCCGAACGTGGTTTGACAAGACGCGTTAGATGCGCCATAGTTCATAAAAATCCATTGAATATTAAGGAAAATATTGACAATGCTAATTTTGAATGGGGCCCCGCTGTCAAAGACTTTCCTTGTCGATGTCACGTGATTATCCCCCTTGATTAAGGCAAATGATACTAGCCGAGATAATCTCGCTATATGAATACAATGTCATTAGAATGCGGCTGTGATTGGAGAAATGGGGCTTATGGGTTTTGTTGCCAGTCTATATCCAGACCAGCCTGCACATCCGCACAGTCTAATCAGGATCTGCACTGTTCTCAATTTTATGTAATTTCCTCTATGCTTTCGTCAAATAAATTTGTAAAAAGTTTCCTATCACTTAAAACAGGTAACTTGTACAGATGTATTTGAGAAAACTACTAAGACAAAGGCACTAAGAATAAGAAACATACGTTACTATTCAGTGCGGGTGTTATATAAGATCATATTCTGAATGCACCCCCAATATGTGGCTAAATTAACTTTGATCAATAGCATGCATGTCCGCATTATGCTACGGCATCAAACATATATCACAGTTTCCCTTTAATCAAAGTAAGATACATGTCCAATATGTTGCCAAAATGCCAGCATGTGGTTTCAATCAAAATGTACCGAACGGACACATTCTGGTAACCACTACATTAAATAATACACCCAGTGTTCACTGTCTGACATTTATTGAGTTATTTTAAAACTCTAAATTATGTAGAATTGGAATAAATAAGCCAAACATATACAATGGTGAAGGTGAAACATACGTTACGTTGGACTGAAACATACGTTACTACACAGATGGTGCTGATGAAACATGTTTTATATATTGATAGTAAATGCTCAACTAACCACTTAGCATTATATGTGACCTTCATTTTACTCCAATTCCGTTCAACTATAAACAGTTTTCTGCTACTCGATTACACGCCTTACAATCATTACGAATTTCACTCATACTGTGTACAATTATTTATGTAAACAAATATGTACTTACATATGTTTGCACAACGACACCGATGGTTTTAAATCACTTCACATAGCTGCCGAAACACGTCAAACGTCAATGCTGATGTTTATGTTTCTGCTACACGCACGTTGTGTGCCGTGTAAACAATGTCAGTCAACTTCCGGTGTCAGTAATTTAGTTTCGTATTTCCGTAACGTATGTTTCAGTAAATAAATGAAAAAAAAATATGTTTTTTTATTTTTACTTTAAAGGGGTTATATATGATAAAAAAAAAAATTTGCACAGATAATTGAAATGATATGTGCAATTAAATTTT
>JBEVXV010000097.1:0-2895 GCA_040505915.1 Sedimenticola sp.
CGGGCACCCTTGCCTTCGCCTACATGTTCCCTTCTTCCAAGGGCCATGGCTGGACTTGCACCAGCTAGCCGACTACCATGCCGGTCACACGTCTTGTGCCTTCGCTTCGCTCATTATGGCACAAGCCAAACAACGCTCCGGCCTGACCGGTTATTGCGGGCGTTAAGTGTCAATATGAATATGGATGAATTTTCAGCAACTTTAATGAGTTATGCGATACCTTTGTCCTTAGCAATTATGCTGGTATCAGGTGTTTGGCTATATCTGAAAACAAAACTAGTTCCATCGATCATATTTGCCATCGGGGCATCTCTGACCTTACTCAATTTAACAATGCAACGCTTTTTTTCAACATGGTCTGCCAGCTATGACGATGCTGGTAAAATAATCTCGATGCAAGGCCCAACTATGGAAACGTATATTTTTAGTATTCTGGGAACCATAGGATTTGTGTTGGTTGCGTTATCTTTCGCGTTTTTATCATACGGGGTGGCTCGTGCCAAAAACACTTAACAAGCCACACCAGCCGACCACAAAAAGCGTGGCGGCTGTGCTAAAACGTTAGGCAATAAAAATGAAGCATATAGGATCTCTAGTATTATTAATTATTGGAACGATCCTGAGTTTCTATGGTGGGTTCCTTATGCTTGGCGGCCCTGATGGTGCCATTCTGTCAAAGTTTTCTATCCAGTTTGGCATACCAGTTTTACTATTAGCAGCATCACTGTTATTTTGGGTGAAAAAGATATCAAGTAGCAGATATTATTATGCATTAGCCCCGTTTGTCGTTTCTATTGCAGCTTGGTTAGTTGCTTTATTAGTATCACAGAATACTGGGTTTTATTTTTGGCTGTACGGTGTTCCTGGCTCGTTTATAGCTGCAGTAATTTTGTATATAGGTGATTTTGTCGTTTCGAAAAAACGTGAGTCCTATGTTGATTAAAGATGGAATGCCTAACCATGCCTTCATATATCGCTTGAGCCAATGCACATAGGTCTTCTCAGTAGCGTAGGCCAGATGTAATGTGCGGATAAATAAGCGAAATCTATCCATCAATCGATTGGATTTTGGATTGATGTTGTGGGGTATATCTTCCATGTTACTCCTTCTCATTGGTTCTACTCTTGTTCTTTTCATGTTACTGCGAAAGAAAGATATGTCAATGAATTTCTGACCTGAAATTCACAAGAAAACTCGGTGATCATCGGATCAATTCCGTATATCATACTTTGCAGATTCAAGAGATATGTAATATTTATCTTATTTTACAATGTATTACATAGATATCCCAGAAATACACTCAGGATGATATATGGCGAGTAATATACGGAATCACTCCTACTTTCATCCCCTTGCTTATTGTTGAAAAATAGGGTAATTTACTGTATTCATTGAATTTAAATCGTATGATTTCGACTTGTCCTTGGGTTGATCAACGGAAGAGGGATATACGGAATCGTTCCTATGAATAAACTGTTATGCTTCAAGACATTATATTTACCATGGGTTTTAAAAATGACAAATGAAAGAGAGAAAGCAGTTCCAACTGTCCAAATCGAGAATGAGAGAATTATCGTCACAGAATGGTCATTTGCCCCAGGTGCCGAAACTACTTGGCATACTCACGAATATGATTATGTTGTAGTCCCACAAACAACTGGAAAGCTTTTAATAGAAGCAGAGACTGGTGATAAGATTTCAGAGCTTACAGTTGGTCAATCCTACTCACGACAAAAAGGTATGAAACATAATGTTGTCAATAGTAACGACTATCAATTCACTTTTATAGAAATAGAGCTTAAGTAAGAATTTAGATATGCAATTAAAAAACATTCCATTTCAAACTATAGATTGGAAAAATATTCCAAGAACTGAACATTCAGGAGCAACTGGCATTGCATATTGGCAAACAATGCAATTTGATGGTTTACGCGTAAGGTATGTAGAATACTCAAAAAATTATCTGGCTGACCATTGGTGTGAAAAAGGACATATTGTTTACTGTTTAAAAGGCGAAGTTATTAACGAATTAAAAGACGGGACTAAATCAGTTCTAAAAGAAGGCATGTCTTATATTGTCTCCGACGACTTAAGCTCTCATCGCTCAATCACTAAAAACGGTGTTCATCTATTAATTATAGATGGGGACTTTCTGAAACTAAAAGCATAACAAGTTGCTGCATCGGAAAAACTACTCGCTCGCGCTCGCATTTTTCCGCTGAGCAAGGCGTTAGGGCTAAATATATGAAAATATTGCTCATCACATTTTTTCTGGTCGGTTTCACTACTTCAATCTCCGCAGAGATTTACAAAGTTGCTATTCCAGATGAGCGTTGCGGAAAAATGTGTTTCTATTGGTGGCCTATTCTTCCCAGTGTGCCTGGTTGGCAACAGGATATACAAAACAGCTACCATTACAGCGCAAATACTCAGGCACCAAAGGGTGAATCATTTTCTAATACAGAGTCTGTTATCTACGCAAAAGCCCTTTTCAAGCCGCGTATTCCAGAAATTAAATCACTATCGGCACTTATCACTGATGACCACAATAAATTCAAACAACACACTAAACCCATTATTACGCGCCTTGATAATTTAACCACGGCAGGTGGCCAAGTTTTTGAGTCTTTCCAGTTTTTTCCAAAAGAGAAAGGTAATTTCGAAAGAGTCTCATACGGAGAAGAAGGTGAATTTTACTTGGTGTTCACACTAAGTTCACGAAGCAAAGAGAAGTATGAGTCAACAATGTCCGCTTATCTTGAATTTCTAAACCGATACAATGAAAAGCCCTAACAAAGCGCTGTTATCGGGTCAGAGGAGGCCGAAGCCTCCGTCTGCCCACAGCACCGTACGTACGGGTCCGTATACGGCTCCTCACGCAAGTGATATCCAAT
>JBEVXV010000098.1:0-7346 GCA_040505915.1 Sedimenticola sp.
AAGTAAGATAATGGGATGACGCTCGATTTTTGTGCCAAAATTGATTTTTTTGCAGTTTTGTCAACAATAGGGAGTACATTAATAAAAAAAATAGGGGTTGAATTTTTTCGACAATTTTTTGGTGTATTTTGGGGGCTTTTTAGGGGCGACAATTCCCAAAAAATGGCAAAATTATTATGGTATGTGATGACGCTCGATTTTTGTGCCAAAATTGTTTTTCCTGAAGTTTTGTCAACCATAAGGGGTAAATGAATTGAAAAAATTGGGATTAAAACATTTTTTGACAAATTTTTCTGTGTTTTAGGGCTTTTCAGGGGCGAAAACGCCCCCCCCCCAAATGACAAAATCTGTATCTCGACTCATATACACTCTATTTTCATGATCTTGGTGTCTAACATAGGGTTTTTGGGGGCGCTGAGCTCGATTATGATGGTCAGGACATGATTTGAGGTCAAGGTCATAGAGTAAAGGTCACCACGAGGTCACCAATGGCCACAGAGGGTGAACTCGGTCAAAGTAGCTGAACTCATATACGGACCAGTTTATATGGGCATTAATGTACATGTACGGTATGTGAAATTTGGAGGCGGAGAATTCAATGGTAAAATCCATTTCGGCAGGTTCTACATGTGTACCTGCTAAGTTTGATCAGGGTATACATTGTTCGCCACACAGTCAATCGCCCCAAATGGTCAAGTTGCACGAGTTGGCAGTAGACCGGATACTAGGCTGGTCACATAGGCCATAACGTCTGTTGCGCCAGACAGTTTCATATTCCATATAATCCTGCGTATGCATTTGAATGTCACACACATGTTTTATCTACGTTTTACGTTAAAATATGTCGAAAGACGGTGCGCCGACAAAACAGCGGCTGATCTCCACGATATAGCTACAACAACAACAATTTGTCTGATTAGTTGTGAGAAGATCACAGCGTTGTTAAATAGTGTCACTATATATAAACGCTGTGATCTTCGCACATTTGGTTGTTGTAAAGCATGATTGACCCTATATTAACAACGCTGTGTTTTTGTTAATAAATGCGCATTCTTTTTTAATGTAGTTACAGTGTGCAGCAAATTTGCTATTCTGTACAAAAAACAACACAAAAACAAAATAATCCGTAAAGATTTGAGGAGTTTCGGCAATGTCGAAACGAAAATCGACAGAATCGAGGTCTTGCATCATTTGCAAAGAGGGTGACTCTGTCAATAATAAACTTGTTGACACAACTGATATATCACTTCTGAAAGACCTGAAAGAAAAGGTTCTCGAGCGGGCTAGTCTAGGTGATGTGCACCTCAAATCGCTGGCTGGTCATTTCAGTAGCTTGTCCGAGTCAGATTTGCGTGATGTTTGTTATCACAGCGGATGTCGCAAGCCTCTTGCAAACAAGGTAAACTTAGAGATGTGTAGAAAACGTGCTCGTTCCCTAACGCCAACGTTTTCTGATGCACCATCTACTTCTGAAGTGCCGACGGTGGCGCCGAAACGTGGGCGTCCACACAAGATAGAGACATCTAAGACAGCGATGCCTCTACTTAGAAAGAAAGGTGGTAATGTTCTTCCGAAGGAAAAGAAATGTATGTTTCACACATGCTCCTTTTGTCCAAAATCGTCACAAGAGTTGCACAAAGTAGTATCGGATTCTATGGGTCAGCGTCTTCTAGCTATCAAAGGGTATACTAAGGACGACTTAGTCAGATTGAGTATAGCTGAAATATTGGAACCTGGAGATGCAGCAGCATTAGAAAAATACTACCATAGAGACTGTCTCAGGGTTGCAGACAGACACTGCAAGGAACCGGGCGATAGTGATGCACATAGACATGTGAGAAGTGTGTGTGATGCTGAGCTTATTGTACATGTGAGAGATTCTCTTAGTGTAGAAGGCTGCGTCCTTAGCATGAATGAGTTAAATTCATATTACATCGACCTTTTAAAGGAGAGGAACATTTATAAGAAGGAAAGTGACAACCACAAGAAATACCTGAAGGAGTTGATTGAACAGCATGTACCAGATGTTGAATTTGTTCAGCCTCCAAATCCTATTCACAGCCACAGGGTTATGAGGAAGAAATCAGTAGGACAAGCCGTTGAGTTTGCAACTACAGATACAGATACGCGTGCTCTCATAGATTTAGCTCGTGCCTTGAGACAGGAGGTTCTCGGCGCAAGAGATTGGAAATTCACGGGTGAATTTAATGATTTTGAAAACCCCCCGATGTTAGAGTTTCTTATAGCTCGTATCATGTATGGCTCTGAAGCTAGACAAATCTCAGGACAACGAGAAGCAGAAGTGAAGAAGAATGTTGATGTTGTCTGCCAGCTGATAGTACAGAGCTCAAGAAGTCAGAGACAAGTCAAATTAAAGACGTCTCGTGGGTTCAAGAAGACAGTGGAAACTCCCCTTTCTATTGGCGTCCCACTGGCAATCCACTCCCGAGTACGAGATCACAATCTAATTTCTATGCTGTCCACAGTGTACATTGGAAGTGACTACCAACGCATACTCAATCTTCAGAAGAGGGTGGAGTTCGCAGTTCAGCAGCGGATGTTGTCAACAGAAGGGTACTGCCTCCCTGACTTTGTCAAACGAAACGTACCAATCTGGTTTGCTGCGGACAACATCGACTTTCTTGAAAACACAGCATATGGGCAAAACACATTTCACGGGACGCTGTTGGTGCTCTTTCAGCGGGATGAGGATGGGGAACTCATCAATAAACCATTGCAAATCCCGTCCAAGCCCCCCGAGAAGCCACACCAGGTGCAAATCAAGTACCGAGATGAGCCTGAGATCAAACTGACTCCAATTAGGTTCCCCAGTTACTCTGTCGGCCGTGGAGCTGACCTACTTACACAATACTCAAAGTTCACCCACACGTGGGCATTAGCCAACCTATTCACAAGTCCCTCTCTGTCTGATGAACCTGAAACTAATGACAGCGGAGGTGCCAGAGATAATGCGGAATCTAAAGATGCCAGCGATGACGAAAATACTGGAGACGCCGCAGATATAGATGTCATAGATGCTTCTGCTGTTGGAGATAAAACGGAGATGATACTGGAAGTAACAGAAAGAAAGGAGAAGAAAACGAGATTGAGGAAATGTGACGTGATGCCGACTTGGGCAGCAACGCAGCATCTCCTGATAAAAAATCAGGATGGCTACCAGCCACCAACAAAGACAAATGTGGAAGTTGTGGCACCGCTACTTCGAACTTCTCCCACTGATTATGGTACTCTTTACACGGTTCTATGTTTGGCACAAGACATATCGGCAGTTGTTATTGGTCCTGAAAGACGGACTCTGATCACTCTTGACCTCGACCTCTATCAAAGAGCAATTCAGTTGAAGGAATCTGTCAAAAACAAGAATTGGGTACTGAGGGCTGGACTTCTCCACATCGTATTTGCGGTACTCCATGGACTTGGCAAAACATCAGAGGGGAGTGGCCAAGACACAATAGCAGTGGACACAGGTATCTATTCTTCTGCAGCACTGAGAGGGATATACAGTGGAAAGAGCTACAAGCGAGCCGTGGAATACCATATCATGAATGGTCTTGCCATTCTCCTGGTAAAACTGGACGCAGTCGTCGGAGAACTCCCTCCACTAGCGCTAAAGGGACTATGTGTAGCGCTGCGTAGAACCCTCCATGACCGTGACCCTGAAATGGTAGCCATATACGAAGACCTAGGAAGCTACTACTCAGATAATGTCCGAAGGGAAGAGGCTGCAATTGGAGGTGGTGACGAAATGAGTCTCTTCTTTGACAATTATCTCAATCAGGTTGATGCTCTACTCGAGATCATTGCAGCAGCGAGATCGAGAGATTGGGAAGGCTCCCTGGCTGCGATTGAGAAAAACATAAAGTACTTCCACTTCCATGGCTTAATCAACTACGCAAGACTAATGCCTCTACATTTGGCACAGATGTATCAACTGGAAGAGGATGACCCCACAACATGGGAAGCCCTCAAGTATGGTGACTTCGTTGTCACGAAGTCTATGCAGGCATTCTGCAACCTCTTCACAGACCAAGGGTTGGAGCAGGAGATCAAAGTTCTCAAGAAGCACGGTGCGCTCCCTGGCATCACACAGGATGAAGCTGCTCTCGACAGGTTTGTCACTACAACACCTCACCTTGCACGACTGGTGCAGAAATATCTTCTGCCTTTTCCGAAGACTTTGACAGAAGAGAAGAAGGAGCACTACCAGCTGGCAGGAGATATATGTGTTAGATCAAGTCAGAATGCTCTTAAACTGAGGAACAGCATCATTCTCCACTGTGAGGGAAACCCTTACATTGTAGGTACACCTGTGAAGAACATTTGCTCCTCGGCTGTTATCCCGGACAAGGCTAGGTTTGATATTCTCAACTATCCGAATCTGGGGCAAGAGCTCTACCAGAAGTTTGTGGACGAACGCCTGTTAATAACATCCAAACTATCAATTTGGGATCGAATGACCAGGCCAAAGTTCAAGACCTTCAGCAACTGGAAACTGAAGAGTAAGCTGAAGGTTGGTGACAAGGTGATCAAACTGCGAGAAGATAGGGAGCTCATTGGGAGGTGCCTAATCATCAGTCAATCAAGGCCGATGCTCCTACCAAAGCTCGAGGAGACAATTGGCACTCACGAAATGTCAGTGATGCCCCGTTCTATGTTTGCACCTGATGGGACACTCCTCTTAGCAACGGACAAGGCCAGCGTCATGCATGCAGTCGAGGCTCAACCCTCTGCATCGCATAGCCCTGAACCGGAACCATCGGTTTCCCATCCCATCGCATCAACTTACATTCTCGATGCAATGGCGCTCCTGCAGGCGATGAAGAAAACACCTGGGATGAAGAAAATCATTCACTTGAAGCACGCCTTCATCAACACCATCAAAAGGCGTGTACATAAGGGTGGCTACACAGAAGCTAGGATATTATTTGATCAATATCTTCCACTTAGTCTGAAGGAAAAGACAAGGGCAAAGAGAGCTACATCGGATGAAGCTTTACGTGCTGGGTATGAGGTCCATGACGAGATGAACATCACGACTGTTCCCCTGCGGGACCTTTTATCCTGCTCAAAGACCAAGGGACAGCTTGCAAGACTTCTTGCACAGGGACTTCTAGAGGAGTTTGCGGGGTACGATCTGCGAATTATCGTCTCATATGACACCAACATCAGGATAAACTCACCCCACATACTTGAAGAGGACTTCCAAACACATGGGCACGAGGAGGCCGACTCACAGATCCCCCTTCATGTTCTTCACTGCATCAACGACTGTGCATTCAGACATGTTGTAGTTGCGTCTCCGGACACTGATGTGTTGGTCCTTCTCCTTGACCTTGGAGCACATGGACGTTTAGGAAGTTTGACCACACTAGAATTTCACACAGGAAAAGGCAACAAGTTCAGAAAGATAGATGTCATGGAGAGAGTAAGAAGCATTGGCCGTCCGCACTGTCAAGGTCTAATTGGGATACACAACTTCTCCGGTGCTGACTGGGGCGGTAAGTTTGTGGGTGTGACAAAGAAGAGGTGGATCACAGAGTACTTCAAGCTGAGCCCAACTGATCCCATCGTCGATGCCTTCCAAAGATTGGGAGATGATCCTCTCTCATCGACGGAACTGATCAACGGAGAACTTCCGAAGGACATGCAGCCTCTGGAACACTTTGTGTGCCACGTCTACTCTGCCAATGGCCCGCAAACACTCCCCAAACTTCGCTGGGAGCTCTTTAGGTCGAAAAACATGGAGTCTGAGATGCTGCCACCCACGAGGGCTACATTGTTGCCTCATATCCAACGAACAAACTTCGTTTGCACAGTTAACAAAGCCTATATCACTACACATCCTGTACTGCCTAGATTGGAAGACTGTGGCTGGGTTCTCGACGATGGTGCAATATTCCCTGTGCGGTGTCTTGAGCTACCTGCTCCGAAAGCTGTTCTGGAGCTGATCAAATGCGGCTGTAGATCGTCTGCCTGTGCACGCAACTGTTCATGTGCCAATAACAACCTCCCATGCACACCGCTTTGTAAGTGTCATGACCAAGGATGTCAAAACAGCAAGCGTGACACAGTTGATGTTGAAGATGAAGAAATATAAGCAGGCATGATAATATTCAGTAAATCATTAATTGACCTTCCAAAATATACCGAATGCTGTCTGCTCGGCGTAAAGTTGGCACATGTACAAGGAGGCAGGGTGTTGTGGGGCTTTCTTGGATTTCATTGGAATTCATTCTCGCGTCTGTATAAGGTTCAGACATATGTAGAAACTATGTATGTGTTTGCTATTAAACATGCCCTTTATAACCTGAACCTGAATGTCACCTCGCATGTGAATAACGTTATCATTGTTAATTTCTCACCATCAAAAAACTATATAAATCGGTAATATTCCACACTTTGTGACCATTAATGACCCCGCGGTGACCTTTAGTCCATGACCTTGACCTCAAATCATGTCCTAACCATCAAAATCGAGATCAGCGCCCGCAGAAACCCCATGTTAGACACCAAGATCATGAAGATAGCGTGTCTATGAGCTGAGATATAGATTTGGCCATTTTCGGGGGTTTGTCGACCCTAAAAAAAAGCCCTCAAAATACACCAAAAAAACGTCACAGCTATTTTTTCTGTCAATTTACCTCTTATGTTTGGCAAAACTGCAAAGAAAAATCAAGTGTTGTACAAAAATCGATCGTCATCACATACCATAATGATTTTGCCATTTTTGGAGGGTTTTCGCCCATAAAAAGCCCTAAAATTACACAAAAAATGTATTCCCTATTTTTTTCCGTTCATTTACCCATTATGGTTGACAAAACTGCAAAGAAATGCAATTTTGGTACAGAAATCGAGCGTCATCACTTACCATACTAATTTTGACATTTTTGGGGGGTTGTCGCCCCTAAAAAGCCCTCAAAATACACCAAAAAATTGTCGAAACAAATCAACCCCTATTTTTTCTGTTAATTTAACCCCTATGGTTGACAAAACTGCAAAAAAATCAATTTTGGCACAAAAAACGAGCGTCATTAAATTCCATAATGCACTAGTATTTCAATCAGCATACTCTAAACTAAACAGGAATAATATTTGATATGCAAATACATATATACTGGTTTTGTTTAGAGCAACACAATTCATGACCTTGTGAGATCAAGGTCACAAGAAGGTCATCAGAAACTATCAAGGTCATTTAAATTTTCACCGAAAATGACGGCAAACCGTATTATTGTTTTATATCACCAAACACTGCACTAAATTGGACATGTATGATGGAATCGGGCATCCTAGCAACATGGTGGGAAGCCCTGTTGATGGTCTGT
>JBEVXV010000099.1:0-4405 GCA_040505915.1 Sedimenticola sp.
CCCCTCACACTTCCCATTTCACTTCGTTTTTGACCCCAGAACCATTCAACCAAGCAATGCTGTCTGAAATTATCTATTTATTCTACAGATGGTTGGTATTATTTTAGTGGTGGGTAGTGGTGGGTGTCCTCTCTTTAGTGGTGGGTGTCCTCTCTTTAGCTGTGCTCTCTTTAGCTTAGCAGCGGTAATGCATCTACATATAGATGCTTTAATCCACATATAGATACAAGCATCTACCCCTATATAATTTCATCCATATATAGATACTTTTATATACATATAGATGCAAGCATCTACATAGAGATATCTATATATAGATGCTTTTAGCTACCGGATACGATTCGATTCATCAACCCCAGCGCCTCTATCTGGCGTAGCTTAGCTCCCAGAGCTTATGCTTTGGCCGCCAGGTGCCACCTATCTGCTTCGCCTGATCTAGGGGTTCAGTTTGATCGAAAAAGGATAGGAATTTCAACCCACAAAGTCAATCAATTTCATTGTCGTCGGCAGGGGTATTCATACCCTGATAAGCCGAATTCTGGCGATAGGAATAACCGGGGTCATATATGACCCCAGTAATGGATCAATTTGTCCACCTGGATTCGCTTTCATGACCATCTCCTTTTTTCGCTTGGTCTTTAATACCACTGACATTCAAACATTCGCAAAGCGCAATTCCATTTTGCAAAATCACACAACCCACATAGGACTAGCAACAACCTAAGCCTATGATTTTACAACTGATATAAAGTTGGCCCACTTCCTGCAAAATCACTTTAAACGTTTTCAGCAGGAGTAAGATAATGTGTGGCATTTTCGCAGCAATCAATGGCAGTTCCGTCACCAGCAGTCTGATCAAGGGGCTTGGTGCCCTCTCCTACCGGGGCTATGACTCGGCAGGTATAGCGGTGATCAGCGATCATGGGCTGGAGCGGCGACGGGTTCAGGGTAAGTTGAAGAATCTCACCCGCTCACTAAAAAAAGAGCCCCTGGATGGAAGCATTGGTATCGCCCACACTCGCTGGGCAACTCACGGCGCACCCAACAGGCGTAACGCCCATCCTCACATGACCCGCCGGGTGGCGGTTGCCCACAATGGAATTATTGAGAATTATCCGCAACTGCGTCGTGAACTGGAAGCTGATGGATACCGTTTTCATAGCGACACCGACAGCGAGGTGGTACCGCTGCTTATCACCCGCAGGCTCCATGAGGGCGATGCCCACGCTATCGCCATGCGTAATGCCCTGTCGCAACTGGAGGGTAGCTTTGCCATTGCCGCAGTATTTGGCGACGACCCCGATAGCCTCTATGCAGCACGTCAGGGCAGCCCGCTGGTGATCGGTCATGCTGAAGATGCCTTCTATCTCTCATCGGATGTTAACGCCCTGGGGGATCAGGTGGATGAGGTGTGTCACCTGCAGAATGGCGACTTGGCACATATCGACCGTGAGCAGCTCACCGTTACCGATTTTGATGGTCGGCCGCTGGTACGCAAGATGCACCAAAGCAGTGTGAGCCTGCAGGCAGAAGGCATGCAGGGATACCCCCACTACATGCTGAAAGAGATCCATGAGCAGCCCGAGGTGATTGAACGTACCCTGGCGGCTTATCTTGATGCCAAAAACAGCGGTATCAAGCTGCCCAAACTGCCCTTCTCTGCTGTCGATCTGCCACGTCTTTCACTGGTCGCCTGCGGTACTTCATCCTATGCGGGCATGATCAGTAAATACTGGATGGAATCTATTGCCGCGCTTCCCGTTGATGTGGATATCGCTTCCGAGTACCGCTACCGGGGCGCACCCCTGAACAGTGAGGAGGCGGCTCTATTTATCTCTCAGTCTGGCGAGACGGCAGACACACTGGCTGCACTACGCCACGCCAAGGCGGGTGGTCAGGATGTCCTGTCATTGGTGAACGTTACCAACAGCAGCATGGCGCAGGAGTCGGACACTGTTCTCCCCACCCTTGCCGGCCCTGAGATCGGTGTTGCATCGACCAAGGCATTCACCGGACAGCTCGCTGTGTTGAGCCTGCTGACTACCGCCTTTGCCCGGCAGCGGGGATGTATCGACAAACACCAGGCACGCTCGCTGATTGAAGCGCTGCAACGCCTACCGGCTGTGATGCGTGACTTTCTTGCTCACACTACAGCGATAGAGCAGTTGGCAGGCAAGCTGCGCCGTTATGAGAATATGCTCTACCTGGGGCGCGGGGTCATGCACCCCCTGGCGCTGGAGGGTGCGCTTAAGCTGAAAGAGATCAGTTACATTCATGCCGAGGCCTTCCCTGCCGGGGAGCTGAAGCACGGCCCTATCGCCTTGATAGACGATGCGATGCCGGTGGTGGTAATTGCCCCCCCCGGTCCACTTTTCGCCAAGTCGCTATCGAATCTTCGTGAAGTGGCCTCCCGTGGAGGAAAGATCATTCTGATCAGTGATGAGCACGGTATTGAGGAGGCCGGGGAGTTTATCCATAGCAGTATCGCTATGCCCGACACCCATGAAATGTTGCAGCCCATTCTCTACAGCCTGCCATTGCAACTGCTGGCCTATCACATCGCCTCGCTTAACGGCACCAATGTGGATCAGCCGCGCAATCTCGCCAAATCCGTCACGGTGGAGTGAGATCATGACCACACTTAGCATCCATGAGACACGTCGCTGGCTGAAACAGAGTGAGCACCCCGTGGCACGTAAACTGTTTCGCATGGCAAAAGCAGTGCGTGGGTTTGAGATCAGACTCCCGCGCCCACTTTGCCGCCTGTTCTACAGTGGCTACCGCGCCTTGCATACGGCCATCAGCGAGATGCTTCGCGTTCTCTGGTGGACACCACTGCTTAAAGGCCGGTTGCACCGTGTCGGCAAACAGCTCTACCTCTATGGTGGACTGCCCTACATCAGCGGCCCACTACAGATCAACCTTGGCGATAACTGCCGGGTCTCCGGCCAAACCACCTTTAGCGGCCGTACTGCGGGTAGTGAGAACCCCCGCCTGATCGTCGGCCGTAATGTGGATATCAGCTGGATGACCACCATTGCAGTAGGCCGTAAGGTGATTATTGGTGACAACGTGCGCATTGCCGGAGGCGCCCTTCTCGCCGGTTACCCCGGCCACCCGCTGAATGCCGATGACCGCGCCGCCGGTCTGCCAGAAACGGATGATCAGGTGGGCGATATCATCCTGGAGGATGATGTCTGGCTCGCCACCGGCGTCTCGGTGATGGCGGGAGTGCGTATCGGCAGAGGCACCATTGTCGCCGCCGGTAGTGTGGTGACCCACGATCTTCCCGCCGGCGTACTGGCCGGCGGCATCCCCGCCCAGGTGATCCACTCTCTGGAAGGGGGAGACTGATATGAACCGTGATCTGATTGTCTTTGGTGAAGACTGGGGTGGACTGCCCAGCAGCAGCCAGCATCTGGTACGCCACCTGGCAGAAACGCGCAAGGTGGTATGGATCAACTCCATCGGCCTGCGCCGTCCCCGATTCAACAGGGGGGATCTACAGCGAGCCTGGAACAAACTTAGAGGAGAGGCATCCCCCTCCATGCATAGCGCAACACCAAAGAACCTTCATATTGTGCAGCCACGCACGCTGCCCGTACCCCGGGGAGAGCTAGAGCGGCGGTTGGCCAGCTCACTGCTGCAACGTCAGATCATGCCGGTGGTGGAACGCGCCTCACTCAACAAACCGATACTCTGGGCCTCACTTCCCACTGCCGTGGATATGGCAGGTCGTTTCGATGAGTCAGCCCTGGTCTACTACTGTGGTGATGACTTCAGCGCACTCGCCGGGGTGGATCACCGGGTGGTGGTTCAGCGCGAGCGCGAGCTGGTGGAACGTAGCGATCTGATTATGGCGGCCAGTGAGGTACTGGCTAACCGTTTCCCTGCTGAGACCACCCGGGTATTACCCCACGGCGTCGATTTCGAGTTGTTCAGCACCCCCAGTCAACACGCCGCCGATCTACCCGATGACGGCAGGCCCATCGCCGGCTTCTATGGCAGCCTCTCGGAATGGTTGGACAGATCCCTGCTCATGCAGGTGATCAAGCAGCTGCCCGAGTGGCACTTTGTTTTCATCGGCAAGGCCGATATCGACATGAGCGATCTGCAGCGACTACACAATGTAACGCTACTTGGCCCCCGACCACACCATAAACTGCCAGGCTACAGCCAGCACTGGGATGTCTCCCTGCTACCCTTTGTCGACAACCCGCAGATACGTGCCTGCAACCCGCTAAAGCTGCGTGAGTATCTGGCCGCCGGCCGCCCGGTGGTCAGCACCGAGTTCCCTGCCGCCCTGACTTATCCGGGCCTGGTCCAGGTAGTGAGTAGCGCAGAGGAGATGACCAGCGCCATTCGTAGCTCTCGTTATGACAGTGATGCCGGCAACCGGCAGGCG
>JBEVXV010000100.1:0-6085 GCA_040505915.1 Sedimenticola sp.
ATCAGTTCGAATACCTCCTGCACATCGGGGTCGAGGGTTTTGAGGTAGCCACGGAGTTGATTCCCCTGGATTACCCGCAGAGTGGTATCTTCAGTCGCCGTTGCAGTGGCGTTGCGTGGCACACTCTCCATTATAGCCATCTCACCTACCAGCTCTCCCGGTGTTACATGGCCTAGGATGATCTTCTGCTCCGCATCCTGGGTACTGATCTCAAGGCTGCCGGAAACTATGATATAGGCGCAGTCTCCTGGTTCACCCTTCTCGAAAAGAACGGTGCCACTGGTGATCTCGATAACTTCAAATTTAATTGCCATGTCGCCCCTCACGGTGAGGAAAACAGCTGTTTTGTAACCTGAGTGTAGTTGAAATCCCATCGTGCTTTGGGCTGGCTGGTGAGATTGTGAGCGGGTAGAATATTTTCCTAGGAGCCTGTCCGAGAATAGGCACCGTAGCGAGGGAAGCCCATTTTGAGTCATTTTTTTCGGTCATTTGAGGCGAATAGTTGCTCTTATTCAACGAAAATGAGCGGAAAAAAGGGCCGAAATGGGCTTTCCGCAGTAGGTGTCCTATTCTCGGACAGGCTCCTAGGGCTGCCTTGTTTGACAGATGGCTTCTTATGTCACTATATTCGTTATATAGAATATAGTGAAAAGCATTAAGTAGGTCAAAATAATGAGTATCCCCCCCAATCAATTTCTTCGCTCAATGGCAGATCCAACCCGTCTGCGGTTACTTGCTCTGTTATCGGAGAGGAGGGAGCTGTGCGTCTGTGAATTAAAGGACGCACTGGATCTGGCTCAACCAAAAGTGTCCCGACACCTTGGCGTATTGCGTGAGAGTGGGCTTTTGATAGGACGGCGTGAAGGGCTGTGGATCTACTACCGTCTACACCCCGATATGCCTGCCTGGGCGGCACGGGCGTTGGCGGCGGTACATGATGGGTGTCACGGTAAATCACCCTATAGAGAAGATATGCTGCGACTTGCAGCGGTCTGCTGCAGGCCGGGAGATCCCTACGGTTCTTGATGAGATAGTGTACGGTATTCCTCCATACTCATTCCATATATATGGCTGCTAACATATATGGCCGCTGTGGTATTGCAGAATGCCACATAAAGCTTTTCTGATGTGTCTGCTGAAACCCTTTATCTGTCGTTTATGAAGCTATCCTGAGCCGGATTGCACCCGGTAACTGTAGCGAGGAGCTAAAATGCGAGCCTACCGAACCCTATTTCTCCTGTTTTTTATGCTCATGATGCAGTCCGCCTGGGCTGATCGTGACTCTCTTGTTGATGCCGAGTGGCTTGCGGACCATATTGACAATGAGGGTCTGATTGTTCTGGAAGTGCGCTACCATCCCCATCGCTACTTCACCGTTGGGCATATTCCAGGTGCTGTTCAGGTACAGCGTTTCAAGGATTTGGGCAGTAACAGCGACAGCCCACTGATGCGTTTCCCCAGCCGTGAGGCATTTCAGCAGACACTACGCAGTTGGGGAGTCAACAATGACTCCACGTTGGTGATCTATGATGACTCTAGTACGGCCCTTGCCTCCCGCCTCTACTACCTGCTTGAACTCTACGGCTTTGATATGAATCGGGTGAAGTTGCTTGATGGCGGCACCGGTGAGTGGAGTGCGTTTGAGGATATGAGCAAGGAGGCGGTGATACCGACTGTGGGCGGTGTGACGCTGAGTGAAGCCAATCCGGCAATGTATGTGGAGTGGACAGATGTCTATGACGATGTGGTCTCCCGCCGTGATCCCAACGTGGTGCTGCTGGATGCACGTCCTCACAGCATGTATACAGGTGAGGAGATCAAGCACGCGATCATGGGTGGCCATATTCCCGGGGCTATCAGTATTGTCAGTCTCGATGGTACCAGCTCACAAAAATGGATAGCGGAAGCGGATCTGGCTACCCTGTATCAGTCGATACCTAAAGACAAAACCATCTATGCTTACTGTCACGATGGCTTCCGTATGAGTCTCGCTTATGTGCAGCTGAAAAGTCTGGGTTATAAGGATGTACGTCTCTACAACGGTGGCTGGTCCCATTGGGGCAACCGACTGACCCTCCCTGTTGTCGAAGGGGATAAACCCTACAGCGGAGATTACGATCTATGAGTTTTATCCGGTTAAGTTATTGCTTGCTGCTCTTTGCTCTGCTGCCGGCTGTTGTAGCTGCCGCACCCTTTGAACTGCGGGTGCAGCAGGTGACCGATGATGTCTACGCCCTGGTGGGTGATACCGGCCCCCGTACCTACGATAACCATGCTCTTAACAACACCCTCGGCTTTGTCATTACTCCGGAAGGGGTGGTGCTTGTCGATTCCGGTGCTACCCCAGGCGGTGCCCAGCTGATCGAACAGGCGATAGCCGGTGTCACCCCTCTGCCAGTGCGCTGGGTAATCAACACGGGTATGCAGGATCACAAGTGGATGGGCAACAGCTACTTTGCCGCCAAAGGGGCTGAGATTTTCGCCTTGCGACGCACAGTTGATGGCCAGGAGGCACTGGTTGATAGCCATATTGCACGCCTGAATCGTGTGCTCAAGGAGCGTGCGGCGTCAGTGACACCGGTCTATGCAAGCCGCATAGTTGATGGTGACCGGAGGGCTATTAAATTGGGAGGAAAACAGTTTGAGCTGATCTGGCTGGGTGACAGTCACTTCCCAGGTGATGCCGTGGTCTGGATGCCGGAGCAGCGACTGGTGTTTACCGGTGATCTGGTCTACGTCGACCGAATGCTCGGTATCCAGCAGGTTACTTCAGTGAAGGCGTGGCAAGGGAGTTTTAATGCACTTAAGGCACTTGAACCACTCCATGTGGTTCCAGGACATGGTGCTGCCTGTGATCTGGCCAAGGCCCAGCGGGAGACGGGTGACTATCTCGACTGGTTGGTTGCCGAGGTTGGCACTGCGATCGAAGAGTGGCAGGAGCTGAGTGAGACGGTTGACAATCTATCAGATGCTCCTCGTTTCAAACATCTGGAGAACTACGGCAGTTGGCATCGTATCAATATTAATAGAACCTATCTGCAGCTTGAGGCTGATGGTTTGTAAGGTATAGACACTATGGGTGAAAAGTTATCAGTTGATGACGTACGCAGTTCGGTTCGTGAAACCTACGCACAGGTTGCCAGACAGAGTGAAAACTCCTCCTCCACTGAGGCGGGTTGTTGCAGTGGCAGCAGTTGTTGTGCGCCTGAAGTAGCAACTCTACAGTCTGCAGAGTCGGTCTCTGTTGGGCTCGGTTACAGTCAAGAGGATGTGACGGTGATCCCCGATGGGGCCAACATGGGATTGGGTTGTGGCAACCCACAAGCGATTGCCGCACTCAAGCCGGGAGAAGTGGTTGTCGATCTTGGTTGTGGTGGTGGTTTTGATGCCTTTCTTGCGGCGCAGCAGGTAGGGTCTGATGGGCAGGTGATTGGTGTCGATATGACACCGGATATGGTCTCCAAGGCGCGTAAGAACGTAGCGAAATCAGATTTTGAAAATATCGATATCCGGCTCGGCGAGATTGAACACCTGCCGGTTGCAGATAGTTCGGTGGATGTGATCATCTCCAATTGTGTGATCAATCTGTCACCGGAAAAAGCGCAGGTATGTATAGATGCCTTCCGCGTACTGAAACCTGGAGGCCGCCTGGCTATCTCCGATATTGTTGCCACCGAGCCACTGCCGGAGTCGGTACTCAATGACCTCGCACTCATCTCCGGTTGCATCTCTGGGGCATCGACCATTGATGATCATTTGACCATGCTGAAAGCGGCAGGCTTTGCCGATATTGTCATTACAGAGAGGCCGGAGAGCAGGGCGTTTATTGCCGACTGGGTCCCCGGTAGTGGACTTGAAGAGTATGTGGTATCTGCAACAATTGAGGCTCGAAAAGCGTAGAGAGAATGAGATGGGAGTGGCGGGTTGAGTAGGATCAGCACAGGGGTGGAGGGCAGGCCCATGACAAGTGTGTCTGCACGCTATCTGCTTACTCTCCTGTTGCTCCCTTTTTCTGTCTATTCATCTCCCGATGCAAACTGCCAAAGGGATTTTCAGCCAGCCAAGGTGCACCTTGAGATGCTTGAAGGTGAGGTGCTACTACATACCGACAAGAGCGTTTCCCAACTTATCAAAAAAAGCAGAGAGCGCAATCTGGAAGCCGGGTTTAAGCGGCTCTCCGGCCTGACCCTGATGAGTTTTGAATCACGCTTTAATGGCAAAGTGATGGCCTATTCCGAAGGGAGTGGTTTCTGTGCTGATGCGAGGAGCGTAGATGTTGAGATCGGTTTTAAAGAGTTCAACGTCTATATTCTTAACCGCTATCGTCCCGGCTCCTGCCAGTACCGGGTCACCAAAAAGCATGAGATGAAGCATGTCGCCCTTTACCGAAAGGTGTTGGCTGAAGCACTACCGGAGCTCGAGGCGGCTATCAATGAGGCTGTATCCAGCCAATTACCCATCTGGGCTCAGGATATCACTGATGCTCGAGAGGCGGTCTCCGCGCTGATAAAAAATACCGTCAACCCCTTGATGAAGCGAGTGGGAGAGGAGATGAAAGTAGCCAATGCCGCTATCGATACCCGGACTCGTTACCGCTGGGAACAGGCCAAGTGCCGTTCATGGTGAGAGGAGTTGTCACTGGGATAAAAGTCACACTGACCATGCAATCATGTTTGGATTCAGAGCCAGCTTAATATTCGTTTACACCATGACTCAAATCCATACGCGCCGGAATCACAACCATAACGCCGAAATCCGTGGCCTTGGTAGAGGAGTCTCAATTGCGCCCACGGTCACTGCTGCTCCCGTCTCCATATGCTCGCGGATCATGCGTTGGTAGTTCATCTTGTAGATATGATCGCCAGCCAGAATCATAGCCAGTGTATTGCTTTTCATGCTCCACTCCAGTGGGTATCCACCAGCGCTGGGACCGAAAAGTCCCTATCAAGGCCCTGTCGGTGGGCTGGCATGAGCCCAAATTTGAGTATAGATGTTTTTGTTGGAGTGGTTTTGTGCAACTACATAGCGGCAGTGCTCAAACTCCACTAAAATATGCAGTATCCCTGTACCGCATCACTGCTGTCCCGTTAACATTGTAGTATTTTTTAGTAACTCCTTGTGTGGAGGTGTTTTTTGGGGCGCATATATCAACAGCAACATGACGTACTGCAATAGAACATTCCCTCTCCCTATAAGGGAGAGGGCCAGGGTGAATTAAATCAACGACTTATCTATTGAGCCCCCTCACCCCAACCCTCTCCCCACAGGGGAGAGGGCGTTAACGGGACAGCAGTGGTAACGCATGGGTATTTTGGTAATTCTAAAACAGGGGCCACTATATCAGTGGCCTCTGTTACGCCGCTATTTCTACGGCAGGGGTCGGAGTCGAGCACTAGCTGAATAGTAGCAAACAGTGAAGCTTCGGCTATCTATAAATTATGGGCTGTAAATGAAGAATAGTGTTGTTGCTAATGTTAGCTTCTCCTTCAAGGGGAAGGTCTTCGATCTGTCGATGCCGGTGGATCTTGATGCCGTTATGGAAGGGGGGGTGGGAGTGACTGAGATCTACTCTCAGTTAGCGAAGAGTAACGGTATAGATAGCTACAGCTATGAGTACGAGATGATGTTGGCTGAGCCGATAGAGTTCGGCGATGCCGAGGGGATGGCGGTAGACTATCTTTTTGATAGCGTTTTTGATTTTGACCGCTTTCATGCCGCGTGGCATCAGGTCAGGCTCATGCGTCTTGTGAGCGTAATTGCTGAGAGTGAGATGGATATCGATGACCTTGAGGCGAATCCGGCACTCAAGCGCGCTCTTGTCCGGGCCTATCAGTGTGGTAAAGAGCATGGTTGGGCGGAGGCCACCTGACGAAGTACCGGAAGGCTGTTTTTTACGACACCCCCCCTAATGAGGCGCAGTGATTTATTGGGCGGTATTTAATTCCCGCCTTGACAAGGGTAATATGCAATACTAGCTTGTACGCAGATGATAAATATTTATTCGTCTCGAAAAAAGGTTAAAACCACCGCCTTTAGGCGGTCAGATTTATCTGAAGTAGTGATATTGCAGTCATGATGGTGGTGA